>CADEEX010000041.1:0-12815 GCA_902826465.1 uncultured Acidobacteriota bacterium | reverse complement strand
TCCTACACCCAGCGGCGGCCGCGGAAATAGCCGAGCATCAGGACGACGATGACCGTGGAAATGCCAAAGATCCACCAGAACTGCGCGGCGTCGCCGCCCGGGAACTGCGGCAGCGGGACGTTCATGCCCCACAACCCAGCCACCAGTGTCAGCGGCAGCACGATGGTGGACATCACCGTCAGTACCTTCATCACTTCGTTGAGTTTGTTGCTCACGTTCGTGAGGTGGGCGTCGAGGATTCCGCTGATCCGGTCCTGAAACATCGCCGCATCGTCCGACAGGCGGACGATGTGATCGTAGACGTCGCGGAAACGGAACGAGACGTCGGTACTGATGTCCACGAAGTCGCGGCGCGCCAACCTGCCGATCACATCGCGTTGCGGCGTGAGAATGCGACGCAGCGTCGAGACCTCGCGCTTCTCCGCCAGAATGCGCCTGATCAGATCGGGCCTGGGCTTGTCGAACACCGCCTTCTCGAGCTCCTCGATGCGATCCTCGAGCTTGTCGACCTCAGGTCGATAGTGATCAACCATCGAATCGACGATGCGGTGAAACAGGGCCACTGGCCCTTCCGGCATGATCTTGTTGTTGCGCGGGACGTTGTCCTGGAGCTCAGCGATCGACGTCGATTGCCCGTCGTGGACGGTGACCAGGTAGTTCGGCCCGATGAAGAAGTCGATGTCGTGAGTGCCGAACTTCTTGTCGCCGAAATCGATGCCGTGCAGGATGGCGTAGAGATAGCCGTCGTAGGCTTCAATCTTCGGATAGTGCAGGTCGGCACGAGCGTCTTCCACCGACAGCGGGTGGAAGTTGAACGTGTCGCTGAGCAGGAGCTGCTCGGGGATCGACGGCGACGCCAGATCGACCCACAGGTAGACGCCCTGCGCCGGGTTCAGCCACGCACGGTCGATGCTGGTGACCTTCTCCGTCTGCCCATTCCGGTGGGCAAAGATGGTGACCAGCTCAGTCTCCGACTTTGACCGCGAGCGCCGCCTGCGCGGCGGCCAGACGGGCCACGGGCACGCGGTACGGCGACGCGCTTACGTAGTCCATGCCGGTCTTCTCGAAGAAGTGAATCGACGCCGGATCGCCACCATGTTCGCCGCAGACGCCGACCTTGAGGTCGGGCCTGGCCGACTTGCCGAGCGTGACGCCGGTTCGCACCATGGCGCCAACGCCGTCGACGTCGAGCGAGGCAAACGGATCCTTGTCGAGGATCTTCTTGTCCTGATAGACGCGCAGGAACTTGCCGACGTCGTCTCTCGAGAAGCCAAAGGTGAACTGCGTGAGGTCGTTGGTGCCGAACGAGAAGAATTGCGCTTCCTGAGCCACCTGGTCGGCGGTCATCGCGCCACGCGGCACTTCGATCATCGTGCCGACGAGATACTTCACCTTCACGCCCTGCCGCTTCATCGTCTCGGCGGCGACACGATCGACCACCGCTTTCTGGTCGCGCAGCTCCTTCACATGTCCCACGAGCGGGATCATGATCTCGGGGATGACCTTGAGCCCTTCTTTGGCGAGCTGGCAGGCGGCTTCGATGATGGCCCGCGTCTGCATCTCGGTGATCTCGGGATAGCTGATGCCGAGACGCACACCACGATGGCCCAGCATGGGGTTGAACTCGTGCAGCTGCTCGACGCGAGCCAGCAAATGCCGCTTCTCGGCGATGAGCTTGCCCTTCTTGTCGGTGAACTCGAGACGCGCAATCTCGACCATCAGTTCTTCGCGCTTCGGCAGGAACTCGTGCAGCGGCGGATCGATGGTGCGAATGGTGACCGGGCAGCCGTGCATCGACTTGAAGATGCCGTAGAAGTCCTGTCGCTGCAGCGGCAGCAGCTTGTCGAGCGCGGCGCGGCGATCGGCCTCGTTGTCGGCCAGGATCATCTCCTGGACGATCGGGATCCGGCCTTCGCCGAAGAACATGTGCTCGGTGCGGCACAGCCCGATGCCGCGGGCGCCAAAGGCGTAGGCAATGTCGGCCTGATCGGGCAGGTCGGCATTGGCGCGAATGCCCATCCGGCGATACTTGTCGGACCAGCCGAGCAGACGATCGAAGCGCTGGTAAAGGTCTGACTTCTTAGCCGGCAGCGTGCCGGCGAGTACCTGCAGAATTTCGCTCGGCTTCGACGCCACCTGCGCGACCTTCACCTCGCCTGTGAGCCCATCGAACGAGATGAAATCGCCTTCCTTCACGGTGTGCCCCGACACCCTGAACACCTTGGCGTGCTCGTCGATATCGAGTTCGCCGGCACCGACGATGGAGGGCTTGCCCATCTGGCGGCCCACGACGGCTGCGTGGGACGTCATGCCGCCGGTCGCGGTGAGGATGCCTTGCGACACGAACATGCCGTGAATGTCGTCCGGCACCGTCTCGCGGCGCACCAGGATGACGGTCTTGCCGTGGCTGGTCCAGTTGACCGCCTGCTCTGACGAAAACACCACCTGACCGCTGGCCGCGCCCGGCGACGCCGGCAGCCCCCTGGTGGCCACCGGAATCTTCTTCCACTCTTTCTGGTCGAAGCCTGGGGCGAGCAACTGGCTGAGCGATTCCGGGTCGACGAGGAGCACCGCTTCTTTCTGGGTGATCAGCTTCTCGGCCACCATGTCGGTGGCGATGAAGACCGCCGCCTGTCCCGTGCGCTTGCCGCTGCGCGTCTGCAGCATGAACAGACGCTCGTCCTGAATGGTGAACTCGAAATCCTGCACGTCCTTGTAGTGCTTCTCGAGCCGCGTGGTGATGTCGCGCAGCTGCTTGAAGGCCTTCGGCATCACCTGCTCGAGCTCGCGAATATGCAGCGGCGTGCGGATGCCGGCTACCACGTCTTCGCCCTGCGCGTTGAGCAGAAATTCGCCGTAGAACTCGTGGGCACCGGTGGCGGGGTTGCGGGTGAAGCCGACGCCTGTGCCCGAGCGGTCGCCGGTGTTGCCGAACACCATCATCTGGACGTTCACGGCCGTGCCAATGTGATCCGGAATGTCGTAGATGCGGCGGTACTCCTGCGCGCGCGGATTCATCCAGGAACGGAACACCGCGTCGCGCGCCATCATCAGCTGCTCAGCCGGCTCCTGCGGAAACGGCCGACCCGATCGCTTCTTGACCAGTTGCTTGTAACGCTCGACGACCTCGCGCAGGGCGCTTTCGTCCAGCTCGGTATCGAGCTTGACGTTGCGCGACTTCTTGATCGCGGCGAACTCGTGCTCGAAGGCGTCCTTCGGAATCTCGAGGACGACGTTGCCGAACATCTGCATGAAGCGGCGGTAGCTGTCGAACGCGAAACGGCCGTTGCTGGTGCGGCGCTTGAGCCCCTCGACCGCGACGTCGTTGAGACCGAGATTGAGGATGGTGTCCATCATCCCGGGCATCGAGAACTTGGCGCCCGACCGCACCGAGACCAGCAGCGGGTTGTCGTTCGACCCGAGCTGGGCGCCGGCCGCCTTCTCGAGCTTCTTCAGGTTTTCGGCAATCGCGCTATTGATCGCCGCCGGAATCTTGCCCTTTTCCTTGTAGTAGATGCTGCAGACGTCGGTGGGGATTGGGAAGCCCGGAGGGACCGGCAGGCCGGCGTTGGTCATTTCGGCCAGGCCCGAGCCCTTGCCGCCCAACGTATCTTTCATCGTGCGGTTGCCGTCGGCCTTCCCGTTGCCGAAGAAGTAGACGTGACGAACTGACTTGGCGGGCTTGCGAACGACCTTCTTGGCCATCGGGTTTGGGCTCCAGGGCGCTCGTCGATTCCCGCGCCGCGACCGCACATTGTATCAAGAGCGGAGCCCCGCGGTTCGGCGCTCGAGCCTTCTTCGGAGGAAAATTGATCGCCCGCCGCCCTGCGGCGCCGCGCGGCCCGGTCTAGCGTTCGTCGGACGCGAGCTCCGAAATGTCTCCGATGCGCGTGAGGACAACGCTGCGAAGACGCGTGAGCAGGGCGAGCCGTGCATCTTTCAGCGCCGGATCGTCGGCCATCACGAGCACGTCCTTGAAGAACTGATCAACCGCCGGCTGCAGATCTGCCAGCATCTGCACAGCCTCGGCGTACCGGCCACGGCTCAGCGCCTCGTCGAGTGTCGGCCAGCGACCGATCATGGCGTCGGCCAGCGCGAGCTCGGCCGGCTCCTTCAGCACGCCGCGGATGTCCGACAATTCGCGTCCGCCATCGTCGACCGCTTTCGTGATGTTCTTGACGCGCTTGAACAGCGCTGCCAACGCCTGGAAGCGTTCGGAGCCTCGGACCCTGGCGATGGCCTCGACGCGATGCCGGGAATCGACCAGGTCTGTCCAGCTCGAACCGAGTGAAGCCACCACGCGCACTTCGTCGGCACGAGCACCGCGACGCTCGAACAGGTGCGACGCGCGTTCCCACAGAAACTCGCCGACCGCAGGTTCGAGTGTGGCGCCATGCAGGGCACACGCATCCTGCAGCAGCGCTGAGAGATTCACCGACTGCGGCAAGTCGACCAGCACCTTGACGACCCCTTGTGCGGCCCGGCGCAGGCCGTACGGATCGCGGGAGCCGGTGGGACGCTCGCCCGCCGCAAACAGTCCGGCCACCGTATCGAGCTTGTCGGCGAGCGACACGGCCACCCAGGTGGACGCCGCCTTGCCGAGCTGCTCCTTCGAGGGAGGCGCGTCGGCTTCGACGCCGAGCGGCAGGTACTGGTAGTAGATCGCCTTCCAGATCGCTTCGGGCTGCCCTTCCTCACGCGCGTAGATGCCGCCCATCTTGCCCTGCAGCTCGGTGAACTCGCGCACCATGTCGGTGGTGAGGTCGACCTTCGACAGGCGCGCCGCCAGCGCTGCCTGCCCGGCCTCAGCGTCGGACAACTTCAGGTGCTTCTCGGCCACGATGCGCGCGAGCTTCTCAATCCGATCCGTCTTGGCTTTATAGCTGCCGAGTTTCTTGTGGAACAGCAGCGTGTCAAGGCGATCGAGGCGCGACTCGAGTGGCGACTTGCGATCGCTTTCCCAGAAGAACTTGGCGTCGCGAAGACGCGCGGCCACGACGCGTTCGGCGTTGCGCGCAATCGTCCGCTCGTTGTCCGGCTCGGTGTTGGTGACCGCGAGGAACGCGTTCTTCAACCGCCCGTCTTCACCTTCAACCGGGAAATAGTGCTGATGGTGAATCAGCGTCGTCGTCAGCACTTCTTCCGGCAGCGACAGGAACTCTGACGCGAACGTGCCGGCGATCACGGACGGGTATTCCACCAGATCGGGCACCTCCTGCAGCAGCGCCGACTCGGCGCGCACCGTTCGACTGACGCGCCCCTGCAGGCGCTGCGCCTTGGCGTCGAGTTCGCGGGCGATCTTGTTGTGGCGCTCCGAGCGTTCGAGAATGACAAAGTTCTCGAGCAGCTTGTTCTTGTACTCGTCGAACGACCGTACCTTGATGGCACGGCCGGCGCGGCCGCTGGTCGTCAGGAAGCGATGGCCATAGGTGGCGGCACCGGTCGAGACATCCTGCACCAGGCCGCCCTGGGCGCCTGGCGTCCGCGCAATCGTGAACGGCACGACGCGCCCGCCGTAGGTGTAGAGCAGCCAGCGGATCGGGCGGCCGAACGGCAGGTTGCCCTTGCCGTCCTCGAGCATCGCGTCCCAGTGCATGAACTTCGGAAAGCTCAAGGTGCGGAGCGTGCCCCGGAGCACGTCGGGCAGCACGTCGACCGCCGTCTTGCCGCGTTGCTTCAACCGATAGGCCAGGTACTTGCCCTTCGGCGTCTCAATCGTTTCGAGCGAGGCGACGTCGGTGCCGTTCTTGGCAGCGAACCCGGCGGCAGCCGGGGTCGGTGTGCCGTCTGGCTTGAAGGCTGCCGACACCGGCGGGCCGGAAATCAGTTCTTCACGGTCGGCCTGACGCTCGGCGATACGCGCGATGCGCACCGTCAGTCGACGCGGCGTGCTGTAGGTTTCAGCCGGCGCCTCCGGGGGCAGCCGTTGTTCGTTGAGCTGCGCAATCACCACCTCGCCCACTTCCGTGGTGAGGGTGGGCAGCCAGCTGGCGGGCAGTTCCTCGCAGCCAATTTCGAGCAGGAGTTCGCGGTCCATCAGCGTCCGGCCTCCGCCGGGACCGCGGCGCCTTCGGCGACGTAGGTCTTGGCAATGCCGATCGCGAGCTGACGGACACGCAGGATGTAGGCGGTGCGCTCGGTCACGCCAATGCTGTTGCTCGAATCGAGAATGTTGAACAGGTGTGAGCACTTCAGGCAGTGCTCGAGTGCCGGCCAGATCAGGCCCGACTTCAGCAGCTTCTCGGAGAATCCGTAGTACTTGTCGAACAGGTCGCGATGAAAGGCGCCGAACTCGGCTGCCGACACGCCGTCGACCTGGCCGAACACGTATTTCGACTGCTCGATCTCTTCGCGGAGTCGGACGTCGCGGTATTTGACCCCTTCAACCCACTCGAGGTCGTAGATGCTGTCGACGCGCTGCAGCATCATCGCAATGCGCTCGAGACCGTAGGTGAGCTCCGCCGAAATCGGCGCCAGTTCGACACCGCCGGCCTGCTGGAAATACGTGAACTGCGAAATCTCCATGCCGTCGAACAGCACCTGCCAGCCGATGCCCCAGGCCCCGAGCGTCGGCGACTCCCAGTTGTCCTCTTCGAAGCGGATGTCGTGCTGCCGCGGGTTGATGCCGCAGGCTTCGAGGCTATCGAGATACAACCGCTGCACTTCGTCCGGCGACGGCTTGAGAATCACCTGGAACTGATGGTGCTTGAACAGGCGGTTCGGATTCTCGCCGAACCGGCCGTCGGCCGGGCGCCTCGACGGCTGCACATAGGCCACGTTCCAGTGCGCCGGACCGAGCACGCGCAGGAACGTTTCCGGATGCATGGTGCCAGCGCCCACTTCCACGTCGAGCGGCTGCTGCAGCGCGCAGCCATGGTGGGCCCAGAACTCCGACAGCTTGAGAATCAACCCCTGGAACGTCATCGTCGTTATGACCGCCTCACGCCCCGTCACGATGTGCGACGGATTTCCCGCAGCACGCGGGCCGACTTCAATTCCTTCTCGAGATGGTGCGCAATCTGGACGCGATGCGCCTGCTCGAGTTCAGACAACACGCGCGGCGAGGCCGGCACGTCGCTGAGGCCGAACGGACTGCAGATGCGGGCCGCGGCCAGAAACGCGACCGCTTCCGCCGACGCGCCCGGAGCGGCTTCGTAGACGCCCTGCAGCCTCAATAACCAGAACTCGAAGTAGCGCGCCAGCGGCTCAATCGGCACGCCGCCGGCCATGGCTTCCACTATCGAGGTGCCGAGCCGGTACAGCGTTTCGCTCGGGTCGTTCTCCTGCGCCCACTCGTCGATCAGCTCGGCGAAATAGCCGACATAGCCGATCGCCTCACCATGAATCCCTGCCAGCGGCGAGCGCGTTGGCGCCACATCCTGCACAAACGCCAGCTCGCGCCCCTCGCGCTCCCGATACGTGACCCGTCCGCACGTCATCGGTTCGAGCGCCCCGCCAAACCGCCGACGGCTCTGCCGGGCGTTCTTGGCCACGCCGACCTTCTTGCCGCGATCGCGGGTGAGAAAGACCACGATGCGGTCCGACTCACCGAGCGAATAAGTCCGCAAGATCAGGGCGTCGCTGGTGTGGAGCGGCATGCAGCGGGCGGGCGGTTACTGTACTACAGGGACGGGGACGGGGACAGGGACAGGGACGGGGAATGACGAGGGACGAAGGACGAAGGACGAAGGACGAAGGACGAAAGAGAAATTGCTACGTCCGCCATCAGCAATCCGCAATTCAAAATTCGTCCTTCCTCGTTCGTCCCTCGTCATTCGCCATTCCCACGACCAATCAGCGGTCCCCGATCGGCGGCGTGATGCCGATCTCCTGCAGCAGATGATCGTCTTCACGCCAGTCCTGCTTCACCCGCACGTGCAGGTCGAGATAGACCTTGGTGGCGAAGAAGCGCTCCAGTTCCTCCCGGGCCGCCGTGCCAATCTGCTTGATCATCGATCCGCCCTTGCCGACGATGATCGGCTTCTGCGATTCGCGGTCGACCACGATCGAGCAGTACAGCCGCAGAATCGGCTTGTCGCCCACCGGCTCTTCGAAGCGGTCGATGATCACGGCGCTCGAAAACGGCAGTTCGTCCCGCGTGAACTGCAGCACCTTCTCGCGGACGATTTCGCCGGCCATGACCCGCTCCGGCTGGTCCGTCAGGTAGTCGCTCGGATAGAGCGCGTCGCCCTCGGGCATGCGCGCGATGAGCAACTGCTCCAGGCGATCGACATTGTCGCCGGTCTGGGCTGACACCGGCACGATCTCTTCGAACAGTCCCAGCTTGTGGTACTCCTCGAGAATCGGCAGCAGCTTCGTCTTCTGCACCAGGTCGACCTTGTTCAGGATCAGGAACCGCGGCACGGTGACGTTGCGTACCAGATCCATGACGTACTCGTCGCCCCTGCCGCGCTTCTCGCCGACGTCAACCACCAGGCCGAGCACGTCGACGCTGCTCATGGCGTCAACGGCCACGTCGACCATCCGGACGTTCATGCGGTGCAGCGGACGATGAATCCCTGGCGTGTCGAGGAACACCAGCTGCGCTCCGGGATAGTTCTTCACCCCCAGAATGCGGTTCCTCGTGGTCTGCGGCTTGTCTGACACGATGGCGAGCTTCTCGCCCACCAGCCGGTTCAACAGCGTCGATTTGCCCGCATTCGGACGTCCGACGAGCGATACGAATCCGGCCTTCATAGCGTCTGCTCACTTTCGGCGACTGGACGATGCTCGAGCTTCGTAATGCGGACCTTGTTGATTCGCCGACGCTCCACGTTCAACACCTCAACCTGCATGCCATCAAATTCCACGCGCTCGCCGACTGTCGGCACACGACCAAGTTCCGTCAGCAGGAAGCCGCCCACGGTCTCGAACCCTTCCCGATCGATCTGGATGCCCAGCCGATCGCTCACCAGCGAGATATCGGCGTTACCCGTAAACACGTACCGGCCGAGCCCTTCGTCGACGACAGGCTCGCTCTCGACGTCGTATTCATCACGGATCTCGCCGACGATTTCTTCCAGCATGTCTTCGATGGTCACGAGGCCCGCGGTGCCGCCGTATTCGTCCACCACAATGGCAATCTGCGTCTGCTGACGCTGAAACTGTTTCAGGAGCTCCGGCACGCGCTTGCTCTCCGGCACAATGACCGCCGGCCGGAGCATCGTCGACAACAGCCGCGTATCGTTGCGGCTGTCGAGGCCCACCAGATCCTTCACGAAGACAAAGCCCGCGATGTTATCGAGGCTCCCCTTGAACACGGGAAACCGCGAATATTCCTGTTCACGGAACAGCGCACGTAAGTCGGCCACCGTCGCATCGTCGCCGATGGCGACGATGTCCGGACGCGGCGTCATGATCTCGCGCACCAGCGTGTCGCCGAAATCGACGATGGTCTGGAGCAGCCGGCGCTCGTCGCTGGCCGTCATGCCCTGCGGCCCGGAGGGATCGAGATAGGCCGTGGTCGACGTGCCGGCGTCTTCCGCCGTCGTCTCAGGTGCCGCCGGTTGCACCGGACGCTTCCCTGCGGCGACGATGCGCGTGGTCCAGTGCGTGATGGGCCTGACGGCGCGGGCAATCGGAGAAAACGACGGGAGCAGGATCTCGAGCACCCGCTCGGGATCGCGACCGATGATCAGCAGCGGCAGCAGCATCTCGAAGATGCCCACAAACGCCGCACCGCTGACGATGATGAGGACGACCTGATACGCCGTGCCGACGCCAATCTCCCGCGCCATCAGGCCCGTCGCCGACACCGTGACCAGCCCGAGCAGCACGCGGACCGGCGTGAACAGAAGAATCGGGTCGTCGAGATACCGCGCCAGCGTGTCGGGGCGGTCGCTGCGCTCAGCGACCAGACGGAGCGAGAGACGCATGAGCGCCGAAAAGGCCGACCCGATCGCGCCGAGATAGACAGCGACGCACGCCAGAAGGAAGACGATCAGCGGAATCATGCGCGTTCGATCAGCCCTTCCTTCAATCCGCCCCGGCGACGCAGCCGGCGCTCGAGGCGTTCCATGGCTCCCCGGTCGTTGGCGTCTTCGTGATCGTATCCAAGAAGATGCAGGAGACCATGCAGGGCGAGCACGCGAAGTTCAGTGGCCTCGCCATGCCCGGCTCGTTGTGCCTGCCGCTTCGCCACCCCTCGAGCGATGACGATATCTCCAAGTAAATGAGTCACTTGCCGAGACGACGACGTACGCGCTCCCTCGCCAGGACCGGACGAGCCGGCCACAAAGCTCAGAACGTCGGTGGTCTTGTCGAGGCCGCGGAATTGCCGGTTGAGCCCGCGCACGCGGGTATCGCTGACGAGCGCCACGTTCACGACGCCTCGCGCACGGGCCGGCGCGACACTCGCGAGCCAGCGACCGAGCGAAGGCCACAACGGGCGGCCGCGTTCATCGGACACGGCCACCTGCAACCGCGCCGAGCGTCGAGAGTCGCCGGGCGCCATCAGGTCTTGCGCGTGTCGCGCGCGCCTGGAGCACCAGCGGTATAGGCCTCGTACGCCTTGACGATCTGCTGCACCAGCTTGTGGCGGACCACATCGCGATCGTCGAAATGCACGAAGGCAATGCCCTCGATGTCCTTTACGACACGCAGCGCCTCAATCAATCCCGAACCGCGCCCGGCTGGCAGGTCGATCTGCGTGACGTCTCCCGTAATCACCGCCTTGGCGCCAAAGCCCAGGCGCGTCAGGAACATCTTCATCTGCTCGGCGGTGGTGTTCTGGGCTTCGTCGAGAATGACGAATGAATCGTTGAGCGTCCGGCCACGCATGAACGCGATGGGCGCAATCTCAATCGTGCCACGCTCGATGTAACGCGCCGCGCGGTCCACGTCGAGCATGTCGTAGAGGGCGTCGTAGAGCGGCCGCAGATACGGGTTCACCTTCTCCTGCAGATCGCCCGGCAGGAAGCCGAGCTTCTCGCCCGCTTCGACCGCCGGGCGCGCCAGGATGATGCGGCTGACCTTCTTGTTCACCAGGTAGGCCACGGCCTGCGCCATCGCCAGGTAGGTCTTGCCGGTGCCGGCCGGGCCGACGCCAAACACGATGTCGTTGGCGTCGATGGCATCGAGGTAGCGGCGCTGATTGATGGTCTTCGGGGCGACGCGCTTCTTTCCCCCGGGGGTCAGCGACCCCTTCAGGAAGTGATCCTTGAGGTCGAGGGTCGGGTCTTGCGCGACCAGATCGGCGGCGGTCTTGATATCGCCGTTGCTCGGCCGGTAGCCATCCTTGATCAGCGCGCCCACCTGCTCCACGACGCGCGCCACACGTTCCGGCCCCGCGCCCTCGCCGTCGACGACAAGCTCGCTGCCCTGCGTCCGGATCTTCACATTGAAGACCGATTCGAAGTGCTTGAGGTTCTCGTCGTACGAGCCGAAGAGCGTCTCGACGTTCGCCTCAGGGACACTGATCCGCTTTGGCATGCCTACTTCTTGATCTGCAGATGCAGTTCGCGCAACTGCTTCGGGTCGACCGGCGACGGCGCGTCGGCCATCTGGTCGGTGGCGGTTGCCGTTTTCGGGAAGGCCATCACCTCGCGGATTGACGACTCGCCCGACAGAATCGCACAACTGCGATCGAGTCCGAGCGCAATGCCACCGTGCGTCGGTGTGCCGTATTCGAGCGCCTCGAGGAAGAAGCCGAAGCGCAACTTCGCTTCCTCGTCCGAAATGCCGAGTCGACGGAAGATGCGTGCCTGCATCGCCGCATCGTGAATTCGAATGCTGCCGCCACCGATTTCGCTGCCGTTCAACACAAGGTCGTAGGCCTTGGCCCGCACGGCGCCAGGGTCGCTCTCGAGCTTGTCCATGTCGGCGTCGGCTGGCGACGTGAATGGATGGTGCATCGAATACCACCGGCCATCGTCGCCGTTCCATTCGAGCAGCGGGAAGTCGGTGACCCAGAGGAACTCGAAACGCGTGGGGTCGAGCAGGTTGTCCTTCTTGGCCAGTGCGAGACGGAGCTGCCCCAGCAGCGTCGACGTCTGATCGGCCGGACCACCCGCGATGAGCAGCAGATCGTCCGGGCCTGCCTGTGCCAGACCGACCGCCGCACGCAGCGTGTCTTCCGTGAGTGCCTTCACCGAACTCGTCGGCGGCTCGCCGGGACGCACCCAGATGAGGCCACCAAAGCCGATGCCCTTGGCGAGGTCGACGACCTGATCGATCTGACTGCGCGTGTACTTGTTGCCATTCGGCAGCGCGATGCCGCGAATGACGCCGCCATCAGCAATGAACTGCTTGAAGACGCGGAACTCCGACGTCCTGAACGCGTCGGTGAGTTCAGCGATCTCCATGCCGCAGCGCAGGTCCGGCTTGTCGGATCCGTAGCGGGCCAGCGCTTCGGCGTACGGCATGCGGCGGAACGGCGCCTGTATGTCCTGCCCAATCAACTTGAAGACGCGCTGGATGACCGGCTCGATCAGGTTGTAGATCGTGTCGGGCTGCGCAAACGACATCTCGACGTCGACCTGCGTGAACTCGGGCTGTCGATCGGCGCGCAGGTCTTCATCGCGGAAGCAGCGCGTAATCTGGAAGTAGCGGTCGGTGCCGCCGATCATCAGAATCTGCTTGAAGATCTGCGGGCTCTGCGGCAACGCGTAGAACTCGCCCGGATGCACGCGGCTCGGCACCAGGTAGTCGCGCGCGCCTTCCGGCGTCGCCTTCGTGAGGATCGGCGTCTCGACCTCGACGAAATTCTGCTTCTCGAACGCACGGCGCATCGCGTTGATGAAGCGCGAGCGGTGCACGAAATTCTTCTGCACGTTCGGACGGCGCAGGTCGAGGTAGCGGTACGTCAAACGCGTGGC
>CADEEX010000040.1 GCA_902826465.1 uncultured Acidobacteriota bacterium | reverse complement strand
GCGATAGACCTCGCCGATCGGGATGTTCTGGTCTTCGGTGCGCAGCACGCTGACGACGCGATCGACCGACAGTTCCAGCGCCGTGATCTTCTCGCGCGACAGCTCGACGTGAATCTGGCGGCGGAGGCCGCCGCCGACAGTGACGGCGGCGACGCCGGGGACGCGCTCCATACGCGGCGACAGCGTGTTCTCGGCGAGTTCGCGCAGCGAGACGCGATCCAGCGACCCATCCGTGCTCTCGACCGCCAGGCCCATGATTGGCGCGGCGTTCGAGTCGAACTTCTGGATGACCGGCGGATCCGCATCTTCAGGCAAGCGGCCACGGACGCGATCGATACGTGTCCGGATGTCGTCCATTGCCTCAGCGAGGTCGGTGCCCCAGACAAAGTTCAGCTGGATGCTGGCGTTGCCTTCGTTCGCCGACGAATTCATCTGCTCGAGGCCGGACACGGCGCTGAGCTGCTGTTCGAGCGGGCGAATGATCAGCTCTTCGATCTCGAGCGGGCCGACGCCGGTGTAGTTGACGCGCACGTTCACCGTGGGCTGCGAAATATCCGGCAGGAGGTCGACCGGCAGCCGGTTGAGCGAGATGGCGCCGATGAGAATGACGATGGCGCTGATCATCGACATCATGACCGGACGTTCGATCGCGAAACGCGGAATGCTCATCTGATACTCCTGAAGACCTGTCGAACGCTCGATGTCATCAACGTGGTGTGCTGCGTGGGCTAATTCGATCCGGCGCCGCCCGACCGGGCCGCGCCCGCGCCAGGCGCATTGCCGCCGCGTCCGGCGCCCGCACCGGCGCCACTCCCATTGCCGTTCCCGCCGCCTGCGCCACGGCCCGCGCCGCGGCCGCCGCGGCCGGCGCCGTTCCCGCCACGACCGGCACCCTGGCCGAGCGGGGCAATCCGATCGCCCTCGCGTAGCGCCGTTGCGCCGGTGGTGATGATGCGCGTGCCTTCAGCAAGGCCCGCGACTTCGACCTGCGTCGCATCGGACATGCCGATGTCGATCGCCTGGAACTTGGCGACGTCGCCCTCGCCGGGGAGAAACACGCCCTTCTTGCCGCCGAGGTCGACGACCGCGTTGGTCGGTATGGTCAGGATGTTCTTGCGATGCTCCACGGTGAAGGTGACCTTCGCGTACATCCCGGGCTTCAGCCTGAACTGCGAGTTGTCGATCTCGACCTCAATCGTGGCTGTGCGCGTCGCCGGATCGAGGACCGGCGCCACGCGGGCGACGCGCGCGGCGAATTTCTCGCCAGGGAAGGCGTCCACTTCCACGTCGGCCTTCATGCCGGCGGTGATGCGGCGAAGATCCTTCTCCACGATGTTGGCGACCAGGCGCACCACGCCGATGTCGACCACCGAGATAAACACGGAGTTCGGCGTGACCCATGCGCCAGGGTCGAGCGCACGCTTGCCGACAAAGCCACTCACCGGCGAGGCGATGACCGTATTGCCGAGATTGATCTTCAACTCGTCGAGCCGAGCCTGTGCCTGCGCATACTGCGCCTTGGCGAGGTCGACCTGCGCCGCCGCCGCCTGATACCGTGCATCCGTATCGTCGAAGGTCTGCTTCGGAATGAGCTGCCGCTCGTAGAGGTTCTTCGACCGATCAAGGTTGGTCTGCGCGAGCTTCAGGTCGGCTTCGCGCTGGCGTATGGTGGCGGCGGAGACGTCGAACGACGCCTGCGCCTGCTTCACCTGCTCACGGATTTCGAAGTCTTCGACCTTGGCGAGTGGCTGGCCGCGGGTCACGCGGTCGCCGAGACGGGCCGACACCGATTCGAGCCGGCCGCTGACCTTCGGCACCGCTTCCACCGTGGCCGCGCCGATCAGGTTGCCGACCACGGTCATGCTTTCGATGATCTCACTGCGTTTGACCGCCGCCACTTCGACGGTCATGGGGGCTCGCGGTCCGCCGAAGCCGCCGCCCGGACCGCCCGGTCCGCCGAAGCCGCCCCCGCCCCCGAAATTACCGCCGCCGTTGCCGCCACGGCCACGGCCCACGGCCTGCCCCGCACCAGCTGCACCGGCGTCGGTGGTGCCAGCCGCCTGGCGTGTTTGCATGTAGTACCAGCCGCCGCCCCCGATGGCGACAACGATGGCAGCGATGACTGCGCGCTTCATAAGGTCCGTTTGGTCTCTGGGTCTCGCGCCGTTACCGGCCGAGAATGGTGATATTCGATGTCGTCAGCGACGTCTGTTGCAGCCGCTCGAGTTCGACGATCGACCGCCGGTAGGCGAGGATGGCCTGCAACTCGACGTTCTGTGCGTTGGCGAGATCGCGCTGCGCCTGAACGACGAAGTAGTTCGTCGACATGCCGACCTCGAACTTGCTCTGTTCCGCTTCGAGCGTGCGTTGCGCGAATTCGCGCGCCGACTGCGAGGCCTGCACGCGTTCGACGTTGCTCTGCACGTTGGTCGCGGCGTTGGTGATGTCGGTGGCAATCTGAAGTTCGATCTGCTTCAGCTGGGCCTGAACCTGATTTTCCTGAATACGGGCGCGGGCGATGTTCGCCTGGGCGGCGGTCGTTCCGAGCGGGTACGAGATGTTCAACGTAACGTTCCAGGTGGGATACAGGCCGTTGAGCAGCGAACTCACAGCGTCGGTGTAGCCTCCGGGAAAGGTGTTGATAATCGCGCCGCTGCCGCCCGCACCCGCTGCGCGTTCGTACGACGTGCCGCCGATGCCGATGAGGCCGTAACGAGCGTTCAGGTCTGCCTGTGGCAGCGTCTGATTCTTCAGGAACTTCAACGTGACCTCGTTGACCTGCAGATTCTTGCGGGCCTGCTGCAAATCGGTACGATTTTCCAACCCGCGTCTGACCGCACCCGCCACGTCAATCGGCGTTGGCACGAAGTCTGGCCGATCGACGGGATTGATCGCGGCGCTCCAGTTCGAATCCTGCGTGCCCCCGACAATCAGCCGCTTCAGCGCCAGTTCCGCGGTGCGACGCGTGCCTTCGGCGGTCGCAAGGTTCTGCCGCTGCGTGGCCGCCTGCGACTGCGCCTGTACGACGTCGATCGGCGCCATCGTGCCGATCTCGACGCGTGTCTGGTTGTCCGAGACCAGCTGTTCCGCGAGCGACACTGACCGCTTGGCGACATCCACTGACTGCATGGCGAAGACGTAATCCCAGTAGGCGTTGCGGACGTTCGAGACGGTGTTGATGATCAACGCCTGTAACTGAATCTCCGAGATGTCTTGATTGAGGTTCGTGACCACCAGTTGCTGCCGAATCTGGTCGATCTTGAAATTCCGGAGCAGCGGCTGGTTGTACTGCGCTGACCAGTTGGTATCGAAGCGCGGATTGAACAAGGCGTTCAAGCTGCTGGTCGTCTGCTTGGCATTGTTGAGGGTGCCGGAGAAGCTGCCACCGCCCCAGGGAATGTTCTGCGAGATTCCGCCGTTGTAGGTCGTGACGCCTTGCAGAATCCCGGCGCCCGCCGTGGCGCCGCCTGCGATGGTGCTCGTCGACGGGTTCGTCGAGTGGTTGCTTGCAAGCGTCGAAATCAGGGTCGGTCGATAAAAGGCATGTTGCGACGCAATCGAATAGTCGAAGGTCTGCGGATTCAGCCGCTGGACGGCGATGTCGAGATTGCGATCGAGCGCCAGCTTGATCGCGTCGTCCAGCGTCAGCTGGATCGCCGGCTGCTCTGGGGCCGCGCCCTGCGGCGCGCCCGATGTGGCTTGTCCTGGGAGACCGGCGCGCAACGCCGCCTGCTGAATCAGGTCGTTGATGTGCTGATCAGTAATCGTCTGCTGCGCCGATGCGGTCGATGCGGTCGCGGCCAGCAGGGTAAACGCGACAGCCAGCTTCTTCGAATAGAACGAAATCATCTCGACAATCCTCGAACGGTGAATAGATGAGCGGAACTACTCTTCAGGCTTCTTCTGCGAATCGCGCGTCGAGGGCGCTGGTGCGGCCTGAGGCGGTCGCTGATCCTGAAGCCAGCGGGAGTGGAGGGCGTCGAGGCGCACACGCTGATCGGCGGTCAGCACCTTGCGCATCTGCACAAGCATGAGCGAGCGTGTCTTGTTGGCGTTTGCGCGTGCCGTTTCGACGCGATCGATCTGTCGCGACAGGTTGGCCTCGTCGGCGTCGTTCTGCAGCAGGCGCGAGAACTTGTCCTCGAGCCGGGACAACTCCGTCAGTTCCGCCCGCAATTCCGGACGGGCCGTCTCCCAGATCTTGTCGATCCGGGCAATCTGATCGGCGGTCAGTCCGAGGTCCTTCTTGAATACTTCGGATTTCCACCAGACGAACGGCTGCGGAGCCGGCAGGCTGAACGGCGGGCTCGGCGGTTGTTCGGCCAGAGCGATCCCTGAGCCGGCGGCGAACAGCGCGACGGCCAGCAACCGGGCGCGCAAAGTCTGCACCATCTGTTTCCCCTGAAAAGACTTGTCCTGGAAGGAAATACGCCGCCAGACGCGATTGCGTTTCTCGCCAGCGCACGCCACTGCCATGCACCGACCGCCGCTATATCTTAACGCACAGTGGCTGGTGCCGCTCTGAAACTAAGTTCTCTAAATTCAGATAGTTGTGGTCGTCGAGCAGAAAGCTTCGAGCTTGGCAATCGCGGCACCCACGAGATTGTCCGGCGTTGAGGCGCCAGATGTGAGGCCGACATGCACGGGTCCACTCTTGGGCAACCAGCCAAGCCTGGCAATTTCCGTCTTGGTTCCAACCGGACGGTGGCGGATCTCATCTGCCGAGATCAGGCAGTCCGGATCGGCAACGTGGTAGGTCGGGCGGGCCGCCGCACAGATCCGGGCGAGGTTTGCGGTGTTGCTGCTGTTGTAGCCGCCAATGACCAGCATGAGATCGACCGGATGCTCGCGAATCAACTGTTCGACGGCGTCCTGCCGATCCTGGGTGGCGCTGCAGATGGTGTCGAAGGCCTGGTAGTGGGAAGCCAGCTCGGTGGTGCCCCACCGCTCGGTCATCGCCGACTTGAACATGTCGGCAATGGCCAGCGACTCGGACATCAACATCGTGGTCTGGTTCGCCAGCCCGACCCGCGCAAGGTCGCGCGCGGGATCGAACCCCGCCGACGCGGCAGAGAGCAGCGTGGCCGGAAAGCGGCTCGCGTCGCCGGTGCGAATCACGTCGCAAACCGCGGCCGCTTCCTGATCGTTGTAGACGACCAGAAAACAACCGCCGCGCGACACCGCCTGTGACGCGGTGGCCTGCGTCTCTTCGTGCCACACCTTGCCATGAATCACCGACGTATAACCCTGCTCGGCGTAGCGCCGCACGTTCTTCCAGACGTTCAAGACCGAGCCGCACGTCGTGTCGACCAGGGTGCAGCCCTGATGATCGAGCTTCTGCAACATCTCCATCGTCACGCCAAACGCCGGCAGAATCACGACGTCCGATTCGCCGAGCGCGTCGAAACGTTCGCCCTCGTCGGTGAGGAAGCGGATCCCCATGGCACGCAGCTTGTCGTTGACGTGCGGGTTGTGAATGATTTCGCCGGTCAGGTACACCGTGCGATCCGGAAAGCGCTGGCGCGTCTGATAGGCGTAGTCCACCGCGCGATCGACGCCATAACAGAACCCGAACTCCTTCGCGAGATAAACGGTCAGCCGCCCGGAGCCGTAGGTGAAGTTCTGTTCCTTGATCTGGCGGATGACGTCGCTGTGATAGTTCTCGGCCAGCATGCCAGCGACGGCCTGCTTCAGGTCGAGACCCTTGCGGAAGATGAGAGAGGGCATGGAGGGGCGAGGTCGAATCGCCGACCTCGCCTCGATCCTATCGCACTCGGCGGCCGATTTCTCGGGCGTGGGGCGTCAGGTTGTCGAACGACAGCAACTCACGCGTTTGCGGGCGTTGCAGCGCCATCTCCAATTCGCGGAGAAAGCGGTCGTCGTCATTGGCATCCGGCGCTGGCGCCGGCGCGCTGACCCTGAGCGCGGCGGGTGCTGTCCGCGGCGTTGTCGCCTGGGCGGTTGCCCTGCTGACCGCGGGTTCTCCCGCGCCCGACGGACGGAACGTTTCGCCGACACCGACGCCGACGATGAGGCCTGCGGCGGCGGCCGCCGCCAGCCAGCGCGTGGCCACTCGTGTGGTCGGCTGGGTATGCGTCGGTGCGGTCTGCCCAGGGAAACTGATGACGCGGGCCGGTCGTGCCGCGACGTCGAGCTTCCGCTGAATCGCGTCCTGCTGTTGCTGGAGCCGCTCTGGCGTAAACAGGTCGTCGGCCTCGCGGGCGGCCTCGTCCCCGATGGTGGCCAGGAACTCAGAGAGCTGGCGATAGCGTCCGGCGCACGACTGACAGTCGGCCAAGTGATCGGCCGCTCTCGGATCAACGGCTTCGCCACCGCGCTCGACGAGATAGCACTCGTAGAGCCGGTCGTCGCGCAGGTGACGGGTCCATCCCATCATGGCTGGCCTCCCAGAAAAGCTCGAAGTTTGCGGGCGGCTCGGAACAGGTGCACGCGTACCGTGGACTCGTTGAGTCCGGTCATGGCGCTGACCTCGCGCGGAGAGCAGTCGCCGTAATGGCAGAGCATGAAGACGGTGCGCTGGCGCCCGTCGAGCCGGTCGATGGCCGACGCGAGGCGGGCGCGGCGCTCTCTGGCCAGCAACCGGGCTTCGGGGTCGGGATTGCCGGCACCGCCAAACGGCAGCCTGGCATCCTCGGGCGGGCCGTCGTCGCTCGAGACGAACCAGCGCTCCCGCCGTGCGCGACTCTTGCGGCGGTCGAGACAGCCGTTGATGAGAATGCGCGTGAACCAGACCTCGAACGGCCAGGCCTCGCGATACGAGGCGATGTGCGAGAACACCTTGACGAACGCGTCCTGCACGGCTTCGTCGGCTTCGGCGGCGTCTCGGAGGTACTGGTACGCGATCCGTGACGCGCGGCGCTGGTGCTGCGTAACGAGACCGGAAAAGAGTGAGCGCGCCTGATCGACGTCGCCCCTCGCGACCTGTTCACGAATCTCGACCGCGAGGCGCGTGTCTTCAGAAATCGGCGCAGCTGCCGCCGGCCGGCGAGCGGCGGTTGCGGCTGGTGGCGCCACGGGGGAGAGTCGCTCTGGCTGTTGCACAGCGTGATCACTCATAGCGAGATACGTTCCGGCTCGCGCGGCGTTTACATAGTAGTGCAGATGGCGGCCGCGTGGTTGACTTACCGTTCAGCAGGCGAGTACGATTTGCCACTTCCCGTATGTCATTTCCTGTCTTTGTGTTAGGGGCATTTTGATGGCGGCTTCCACAGCGGCGCCGCTGCCGCAGTACGAAGCGGTCATCGGCCTGGAAATTCACGCGCAGCTCCAGACCGCCTCCAAGATCTTCTGCGGCTGCAGCACGGCCTTTGGCGCCCCGCCCAACAGCCACGTCTGTCCGGTGTGTCTCGGGTTCCCCGGTGCGCTGCCCGTGTTGAATGGTGCCGCGGTCGACTTTGCGATTTGCGCTGGCCTCGCGCTCGGCTGCCGAATCAACGAGTCGTCTGTCTTCGCGCGAAAGAACTACTTCTATCCGGATCTGCCGAAGGGCTACCAGATCTCCCAGTACGAGCTGCCCATCGCCGTCGATGGTGCCGTCGAGTTCACGATGCCCTCCGATTCCGCCCAGGGCAGGCACGTGCGCGTCGGCATTACGCGCGCCCACATGGAAGAAGACGCCGGCAAGTCGCTGCACGAGGGGTTCACCGATTCCGATCGGAAGACCTACGTCGACTACAACCGCAGCGGCGTGCCGCTCATCGAAATCGTCACCGAACCGGATTTGCGCTCGGCGGCGGACGCCGCCGAGTTCTTCACCCGGCTTCGCGCGCTGCTCGTCTGGCTTGGTGTCAACGACGGGAACATGGAAGAGGGCAGCCTGCGGTGCGACGCCAACGTGTCGATTCGTCTCAGGGGCAACCCGACGCTTGGGACGAAGGCCGAGGTCAAGAACCTGAACTCGTTCCGCTTTCTCCAGAAAGCCATCGAGTACGAGATCGAGCGCCAGACCGATCTGCTGGAGGAGGGCGGTCGTGTGGTGCAGGAGACGCGGCTGTGGGACGCCGCGGCCGGCGTCACGGTCTCGATGCGCAGCAAGGAAGAGGCGCACGACTATCGCTACTTCCCCGAGCCCGACCTGCCACGAGTGCACGCCGACCCTGCACGCGTCGATCGCATCCGCGTCGCGATGCCGGAACTGCCGCCGGTGCGGCGTCAGCGCTTCGTGGCTGACTATCGGCTGCCCGACTACGATGCGACCCAGCTCACCGAGTCGCGGGCGATGTCCGAGTACTTCGAGGCCGCGGTCCACGCCGGCGCCCCAGCCAAGGCCGTGAGTAACTGGATGATGGGCGACCTGGCTCGCGTGCTCAAGGAGCGACGGCTCGACATCGCCTGCTCGCCCGTGCCGGCGGCACGGCTGGCGGGTCTGCTGTCGCTGATCGAGCGCGGGACGATCTCCGGCGCTATCGCCAAGACCGTCTTCGAGACCATGGTGGCGACCGGTCGCACCGCCGACGACATTGTGAAGGCGGAAGGCCTGACCCAGATCGACGACGAGAGCGCGATCGTCGGCCTGATTCAAGGAGTGCTCGACGCCAATGCCGACGCCGTCGCCGCCTATCGCGGCGGCAAAACCACCACGTTCGGTTTCCTCGTGGGCCAGGTGATGAAACAGGCGGCCGGAAAGGCCAATCCGAAACGGGTGAACGAACTGCTGAAGCGTGCGCTCGATTCATAACGGCCGCGTGCTATAACAGCAACGTGATCGAGAGTTCCCACCTCTCGAAGGCCTATGCGCGCGGCGTGTATGCGCTTCGCGATCTGTCCCTGACGATCGACAAAGGCGATTTCCTGTTTCTGACAGGACCGAGTGGCGCCGGCAAATCGACGCTGCTGCGCCTGTTGCTCCGAGAAGAGCTGCCGACGGAAGGGCAGCTGAAGGTGAGTGGCCGCAGCCTCAGCGATCTGACGCCGGCGCAGGTGCAGGCGTATCGGCGCACGGTTGGCTTCGTCTTCCAGGATTTCCGCCTCATTCCCCGCTTTACCGTGTTTCAGAACGTCTCGTTCGTCATGCGCGTGCTCGGCGTCGAGGTCGGTGTGCAGCAGCGAAAGACATTTCAGGTGCTGAAGTGGGTCGGGCTGCAGCACCGCATGAATGCGTTTCCCGAGGAATTGTCGGGGGGCGAGCAGCAGCGCGTGGCCATCGCGCGGGCGCTCGTCAACGACCCGCAGATCGTGATCGCGGACGAGCCGACCGGTAACCTCGATCCCGATCTCTCCCTCGACATCATGAATCTGTTTCGCGACATCAATGCCCGCGGGACGACCGTGGTCATTGCGACGCACGATCGCGAGATGATTCGCCGCGTGGGCCGCCGTTCGGTGACGCTTGCCGCCGGCCGCGTGGTGGAGACCGCCTGATGCGGGTACTCCGCTACGCGTTCGACGAAGCCCTGATCAGCCTGTGGCGTGGCCGCCGTTCCGGTGTGCTGTCTACCGTCACGATGGCATTGGCACTGTTCGTACTCGGTGCCTTTCTCATCCTGACGTCGAACTTCGAGCGCCTGGGCGCGGAGTGGAGCCGTGCGGCCGAACTGTCCGTGTACTTGAACGACGATGCGTCTGGCGAAGAGCGCACGTCGGTCGAGCGGCTCATCGCCAGTGGTCCGCTGGTCGCCGGCTTCGAGTTCGTCTCCAAGGCCGACGCCTTGAACCGGTTCAAGGCGACCTTTGCCGATCTGGCCACCACCGTCGACACACTCGACAATCCGCTGCCGGCGTCCTACGAAGTGAAACTGACACCCGAAAGCCGCAACTCGCCGGCGCTCGACGCACTGGCGACCACGCTGCGTGCGACTGCAGGTGTGGCCGATGTGCGCTACGACCGCGAATGGCTCGACCGCCTGTTGTCGGCGATCGCCATGGTGCGGACGGCCGGCGTCGTGCTCGGCGTGATTCTTGGCGTGGCCGCGGCGCTCACGGTCGCCAACGTCGTACGTCTGGCCCTGGTCGCGCGCCGCGACGAGATCGAAATCATGCAACTGGTTGGCGCGCCCACGGCTTTCGTGCGAGGGCCGTTCGTAGTTGAGGGCGTCCTGCAAGGCGGCTTTGGCGCGTTGCTGGCGCTGGCCCTGCTGGCCGCCGCCTACCTCGCGAGTCGGCAGGCGTACCTGGCGCCGCTCGCGACGGCGGTGAACCTGTCCTCCGTGCGTTTTCTCTCGGCGGGGGCCTGTCTGGCGCTCGTGGCGGGTGGGATGGGGGTCGGGTGCCTTGGCGGGGTGCTGGCGAGCCGGCGGGTCTGAATCGTTACAGAATCTTGACAGCCGTCTGGTCAAGCTCTAAAGTGAAATCGATATCGGGTTCCGCCTCAGAACACACTGTTATTCGAAGGACCTGCATGCCACGCTTCGTGACCGACTCGAGGCCGATCAGCACGCTGCACCCGGTAACCGAGTTCTACCGTCAAGAGTTCGCGAAGCACCACCGCTGTCTACAACAACATCGACCCTACTATTCGGAAGGCGCCATTTCCGACGTCGAAACGGCGCTGACGCGAATCATGGGTGAGCTCGAGCAACTCTGCACCAAAGACAACGCGGGCGAATTGGTCAGCGGTCTCCTCAAGAAGATTGATGGCGTCACCGGGCTCTCCGCCTGGTCCGATTCGAAACACACGCACTGACACTCCCGCTTCCTGGTTCTCCACTTTCCGCGCTCCGCACCGACCTGCTGGACATCGTCCGCGCCGGGCTTGCTGCGGTCGATCCGGCGCCGCTTGTTGCACACGCACTCCGACAGGCGTCCATTCCGTCGACAACTCCAGTGCGTCTGGTCGCTGTGGGCAAAGCGGCGACGCCTATGGCGATTGCCGCCCTTGCCGGGCTGGAGCAACGACTGGTCTCCGGTGTCGTCATTTCGCCAACTGACGTCGATCTGCCCGCGCCCCTGAGGTTTGTCCTCGGCCAGCATCCTGAGCCGGGTGAGGGCAGCCTGGCGGCCGGCCGCGCGGCGCTCGCCACTGCCGGTTCGTGCGATGAGGACGACCTTCTGCTGCTGCTGCTGTCGGGGGGCGCATCCGCACTGATGGCGGCCCCCGCTGACGGACTGACGCTGGACGACAAGCGTGCCGCAACCGCACAACTGCTTCGCGGCGGCGCCGATATCCGCGCCCTGAATACCGTGCGCAAGCATCTTTCTGCCCTGAAGGGGGGCCGCCTGGCCGCGGCATCCCGAGCCCGGTGCCTGACGCTGGCAATGTCCGACGTTGTCGGCGACGACCCGAGCGTCATCGGCTCGGGTCCCACTGTCGCTGATGGGTCGTCGTATGCCGAGGCGCTGGTTGTACTCGAAATGCACGGCGGTGTGGCGGCCTTTCCGCCGCAGGTCGTGGCGCACCTGATCCGCGGTGTCGCCGGCCAGATTCCTGAGACGCCCAAGAAGACCGACCCCCGGCTGGCACGTTCGACCTACCAGATCATCGGGAGTCGCGTCGCCGCCATGCAGGGCGCTGCCGCCGCCGCCTCGGCGCGCGGCTTCGCCGTAACCGTGCTCGACGCTGCCGTTGTCGGCGAAGCGCGTGCGGCGGCCGAGGCGCACCTGCGTCATGTGCTGGAGGTGGCCTCCCAACGTCGGCGGCCCTGCTGCGTCGTCTCGAGTGGCGAGACCACGGTGACCGTGCGAGGGGCCGGCCGAGGTGGAAGAAATCAGGAGTTTGCGTTAGCCCTGGTCGAGCGGCTGGATGGGCAGCCCCGCCCGATGGTCGTCGCCAGTGTCGGCACCGACGGCGTGGACGGGCCGACCGATGCGGCCGGGGCCATCGCCGATGCTTCAACGCTGGCTCGGGGTCGAGCTGCCGGGCTTGATGCGGCCAGGTTCCTTGATGCCAACGATTCCCATACCTACTTCGCCACCCTTGGCGATCTCATTCAGACCGGCCCGACGGGCACCAATGTCGGTGACCTTCAGGTATTTCTGTTAGCCTAAAAATTCATGCTTTCTCCCGAAGACATCCTCGCGCAGATGCGCGACCGGGTGCACCATCCCGCAGGGACGCGCGAGCTCCTGCAACTGCTCAGAATTCCGCGCGAGGAGCGCGCGTCTTTCAAGCGCCATCTCAAGACCCTCGTCTCCTCGGGCGAATTGATCCAGATTCGCGGGTCGCGCTTCGGCTTGCCCGAGAAGATGGACCTCCACGTCGGCCGGCTCGAGACGCACTCGGGCGGCTACGGCTTTGTCATCCCTGAGCGGCCGATCGACGGCGGCGGTGACATCTACATTCCGGCGCCGCAGCTCAGCGAAGCCATGCACGGCGATCGCGTGGTCGCGCGCATCGAACGCGTCAAGGATGGCGGTCGCGTTGAAGGCCGCATCATTCGCATTCTCGAGCGGCGCAACGAAGGACTGGTCGGCCGTTACGATCGCGACGACCACGGCATGGGATTCGTGGTGCCGTTCGATCGTCGCGTCCTGATGGACATCATGATTCCGCCCGGTCAGGAAGGCGGGGCGCAGCCGGGCCAGATGGTCACGGTCGATATCACGCGCTGGCCGACGTCGACCCGCGGTGCCGCGGGCCGCGTCGCCCACGTGCTGGGCGACATCGATGCGCCCGGCGTTGACACCGAGATCGTGATTCGCAAACACGGCATTCCAGACGCGCACTCAGACGAGGCCGTGGCCGACGCGGTGCGCCTCGGCCGCGCGGTCAGCGACAAGGATCTGAAGGGCCGCAGCGATTTTCGTGACCTGGTGACGGTCACCATCGACGGTGAACATGCGCGCGACTTCGACGACGCCATCACCATCGAGAAACTGCCGAACGGGCATCACTGGCTCGGCGTGCACATCGCCGACGTCTCGCACTACGTCGACGAGGGGAGCGCCCTTGATCGGGAAGCCTACGACCGCGGCACGTCGGTGTACTTTCCAGAGCGGGCCGTGCACATGTTCCCCGCTGAACTGGCGACCGGATTGTGCAGTCTGAACCCGCACGTCGATCGCCTCGTGCAGTCGTGTTTCATGGAGGTCGATCGACGCGGGGAAGTGGTGCGCTCGGAGATGCACGATGGCGTCATCCATAGCAACGAGCGGATGACCTATACGAACGTCCACAAGATCCTGACCGACCGCGACCCGGAACTGATGGTGCGCTACGAGCCACTGGTGCCGATGTTCGAGCTGATGCGCGAGCTGTTCCAGATTTTGCACGACGCGCGGCGCCGCCGCGGTTCGATCGATTTCGATCTCAACGAAGCCGAAGTGGTGCTCGATGCCGGCGGCAGCGTCGAAGCGATCGTCGCGCTGCATCGGAACGTCGCGCACCGGCTCATCGAAGAGTTCATGCTGCTCGCGAACGAAACCGTCGCGTCCTACCTTGAGGGGCACGAAGCGCCGGGGCTGTACCGCATTCACGAAGAACCGGACGTGCTCAAGGTGGCGAAGTTCGAAGACTTCATCTCGGGCTTCGGTTATAGCCTGGGCGCGCCACTCACGACGCTCAGGCCGAGGCATTTTCAGAAGCTGATTGAGCGCATTCAGGGCAAGCCGGAGGAGAAGCCGATCGCGCTGCTGATGCTGCGCACGATGCAGAAGGCGCGCTACGCGCCGGAGAATCTCGGCCACTTCGGCCTCGCGTCGCCGAGCTACACGCATTTCACCTCACCGATTCGCCGCTATCCCGATCTGGTGGTGCATCGCGCGTTGAGGGCCGCCAGGCACCAGACGTTGAGCGAGGAGCAGCGCGAGGCCTGGGCGGAAGATCTGCCGGAGGTCGCCCGTCACACGTCAGAGCGCGAGCGACGTGCCGACGACGCCGAGCGCGAACTGCTGCAGTGGAAGAAAGTGAAGTTCATGGTCGACAAGGTCGGAGACGAGTTCGAAGGCTACGTCACCGGTGTGGCCGCCTTCGGACTGTTCATCGAGCTGGTCGAGCACTATGTCGAGGGGCTCGTGCACGTGTCGACCATGGCCGACGACTACTATCGATTCGTCGAGTCCGCACACATGCTGCGCGGTGAGAATCGTCAGAAGACCTATCGGCTTGGCGACAAAGTGAAGGTGCAGGTCGTGCGCGTCAACATGGAGAGTCGCCAGATCGATCTCGGTCTGGTCGAAATTCTCGCGCGCGTGAGAGAGGGAGAGCGTGGCGCGCGCCGATCGAAGGCGCGCCCGAAACACGAGCGTCCGGGCAAGAGGATCAGGCCCGGGCGTCAGGAGCGAAGGGCGAAGAAGGGCAAGCGGCGCTAACTGTTCTTGTTGTCGGCCGGGTCGTCTTTGATGCCGTCCTTGAAATTCCGGATCGCGCTGCCGATGCCCTTACCGAGTCCCGGGAGTCGGTTGGCACCGAAGATGATGACGATGATGGCCAGAATGATCAGTAGTTCTGGCAGCCCAATCTTGCCCATGATGACGCTCCTTCTGGGCCGGATTGTACCACCGGCACGCGCGCCTGCGGCTTTCGTTTTCCTTATCTGCTTTGGACTCAGTGCGATAGCCGGAAGCCGCACCGGACAATTCTCTGCCGGCGTCAGTCTGGTCGAGGTGTATGCGACTGTCACAAGCGCTTCAGGAGCCCTGGTCACTGGCCTTCCTCGAGAGGCCTTCACGGTTGAAGAAGATGGGGTGGCACAGACCGTCACCGCGTTCTCGGCCGGGGATGTGCCGCTGTCACTAGCGATTGGGATAGACCGGTCGTTCAGCGTTCCAGCTGAGCGGCTCAGAAATGTTGTCGCGGCGGTACGCGAGCTGCTCGATGCACTGCGGCCAGACGATCGAACGCTCCTGCTCGCGATCGGCAGTCGTCCTGAGGTGCTGGCGCCGCTCGGCGCGTCCCGCGCCGATTCGCGTGCCGCGCTCGCCCAACTGGACGGATGGGGGTCGACTCCGCTCCACGACGCCGTCACGACGGCCATCGACGCGATTGCGCCAGCGGGTGGGCGTCGCGCCCTGATTCTGCTGTCCGACGGCAACGACCGGTACAGCCAGGCGTCTGCTGGCGATGTGCTGGCGTTCGCCAGGCGTCGCGACGTGATCGTGTATCCGGTCGCGGTGTCGGCGACACGACCGGCGCTCTTTGCCGAACTCGCGTCGGCGACCGGTGGCCGATCGTTTCAGGCTACCGAGGCGCGCGCCCTTCGTGCGGCGTTAACGGGGATAGCCGCCGAGCTTCGTGCGCAGTACCTGCTGGGCTACGTTCCTGACATGGCGACTCGTGAGACCGGGCGCTGGCGGAAGATAACTGTGCGCGTCAGTACGCCTGGGACTCGCGTGCGGGCCAGAGAGGGATACCATGAGTGACCACTGTCCGCCCGTGAAGGGACACTAGAGCCGGACCCACATCTGAAGCGTCTAACGCAATGGGACGCGCCCGAGAGGCACCCCTTTTGCAGTTGCGGCGTAAAGAACCTGTGGGCCACAATACTTCGACGAATCGGATTCCGTTCCCAATGGCCGAGAGCACACCGCCGGGCGGATCTGTCGCCGCGATCACGAGTGACCATCTCTCGGTGCGTGGCGACGGGCCCGTGTCGCACGAGTTCAATTTTCTCGTCGGCCGACAATCCAAACGCCTCGTGCCTGCCATTCTGACGTCGGCTGGCATCGACATCTTGTTTGTCGTGCTACTGGTGCTGGCGGCCCGCTGGGGCTCGAAGCCGGAACCGGTGGCGCCGTTTCTTCCCGACCTCTCGACCCCTCGCCTGGTCTACCTCGATATTCCTGGTCCTGGCGGTGGTGGTGGTGGTGGCGGCAACAAGAAGCCGGATCCACCCAAGGCCGCAGAACTCCCTGGCAAGGCGCCCATCTCGGTACCAGCAGTGAAACCGCCGACGCCGGCGCCGGTGGAACCCAAGAAGGAACCCGATCCGCCTCCGGTCCAGCAGGTCAACATTCCGGTCAAGACGCTCGGTGCCGAAGACAACGTGCTGCCTGGCGTGATCGATGCGCCCACAGCTCCGACCGTCGCTTCGCTCGGGTCGGGCAGCGGCAGCGGTGCCGGAACAGGCGCTGGCAGCGGAATCGGACAAGGCACCGGCTCGGGACTCGGCGCGGGCATTGGCGGCGGCACCGGCGGCGGGGTCTATCGCCCCGGCAACGGTGTCACCACGCCGCGCATTCTTCGGCAGGTCAAGCCGGCTTACACCTCGGATGCGATGCGTGCGAAGGTGCAGGGGACCGTGCTCCTGCAATGCACGGTGACGCCAGATGGCTCCGTGACCGACGTCCGCGTTGTCCGCTCGCTCGACCCGGTCTTTGGCCTCGACCAGGAGGCGATCAAGGCCGCGCGCCAATGGCGTTTTGCCCCAGGCACCCGCATGGGCGAACCGGTGGCCGTCGAGATCACCATCGAGCTGAGTTTCTCGCTTCGCTAGGCGGACTCGATTACCGCGGGCGGAACTCGCGCCAACAAACAGAAAGGGCCCGCAAGCATTGCCTGCGGGCCCTTCGTCTTTCTATGCGTCGAGTGTTGGCGTTGACTGCCGACTCTCGACCCTCGATTTTCGAACTAGTACATCCCGCCCATACCGCCGCCGCCCGGCATGGCCGGTGCTTCCTTCTTCTCCTCCGGGATCTCGCAGATGAGCGCCTCGGTGGTCAGCAGGAGCGATGCGATCGACGACGAGTTCTGCAGCGCCGAGCGAACGACCTTCGTCGGGTCGATGACGCCGGCCTTCACCAGGTCTTCATAGGTGTCGGTCAGCGCGTTGAAGCCCTCGGTCTCCTTCATCTCGCGCACCTTCTGGACCACGATCGAACCTTCGTGTCCCGCGTTGGTGGCGATGTGGCGCATCGGCTCTTCGATGGCACGCGCCACGATGTTCACGCCAATCTGCTGATCGCCGTGGAGCTTCAGCCCCTTGAGCACATGTCCCGCGCGGACCAGCGCGACGCCGCCGCCGGGGACGATACCCTCTTCGACGGCCGCCTTGGTGGCGTGCATCGCGTCTTCAACGCGCGCCTTCTTTTCCTTCATCTCGCTCTCGGTTGCGGCGCCGACCTTGATGACGGCGACACCGCCGACCAGCTTGGCGAGCCGTTCCTGCAGCTTCTCGCGGTCGTAGTCCGAGGTGGTGTCCTCGATCTGCGCGCGAATCTGCTTCACCCGGCCCTGGATCGACTCAGCGCTGCCGGCACCTTCGACGATCGTGGTGTTGTCCTTGTCGATGGTGATCTTCTTGGCCTTGCCGAGATCCTCGATCTTGATCGATTCGAGCTTGATGCCGAGATCTTCGGTAATGGCGCGGCCGTGCGTGAGGGTGGCGATGTCTTCGAGCATTGCCTTGCGGCGATCACCGAAGCCAGGCGCCTTCACCGCAGCGGCCTGCAGCGTGCCGCGCAGCTTGTTGACGACCAGGGTCGCCAGCGCTTCGCCGTCGATGTCTTCCGCAATGATGAGCAGTGGACGACCGAGGCGCGCCACCTGCTCGAGGACCGGAAGCAGGTCCTTCATCGAGCTGATCTTCTTCTCGTGGATAAGAATGACCGGATTCTCGAGCACGACTTCCATGCGCTCCGGATCGGTCACGAAGTAGGGCGACAGGTAGCCGCGGTCGAACTGCATACCTTCGACGACGTCGAGTGACGTTTCGAGGGTGCGCGCTTCTTCAACGGTAATGACGCCGTCCTTGCCGACCTTGTCCATCGCGTCGGCGATGATCTTGCCAATCGTCTCGTCGTTGTTGGCCGAGATGGTGCCAACCTGGGCGACCATGTTGCCCGACACCGGCTTCGACATCTTCTTGAGCTCGGCGGTGATCGCTTCAACCGCCTTCTCGATGCCGCGCTTCACCTCCATCGGGTTGGCGCCAGCGACGACATTCTTCGCGCCCTCGCGGTAAATGGCCTGCGCCAGGACCGTGGCGGTGGTGGTGCCGTCGCCTGCCGTGTCCGAGGTCTTGCTGGCCACTTCGCGGACCATCTGGGCGCCCATGTTCTCGAGCGGATCCTTCAGGTCGATCTCCTTGGCGACGGTGACGCCGTCCTTGGTGATCGTCGGCGAGCCGAACTTCTTGTCGAGCACCACGTTGCGGCCTTTGGGGCCGAGGGTGACTTTCACCGCATCCGCGAGCTGGTTGACGCCGCGGAGAATCGCCTGTCGCGACTGCTCGCCGTAAACAATCTGTTTTGCCATGGTCTGTATGTCTCCTACTTCTTCTTCGCGTCGTCGATGACGGCGAGCACTTCGTCTTCGCGCATGATGAGGAATTCCTCACCATCGAGCTTGATTTCCTGTCCCGAGTACTTGCCGAACAGGATCAAATCGCCGGCCTTGACGTCGAGCGCGATGCGCTTGCCGTCGTCCTTGACCTTGCCGGCGCCGACGGAAATGACCTTGCCCTGCTGGGGCTTTTCCTTGGCGCTGTCCGGGATGATGATCCCGCCAATCTTCTGTTCGCCTTCTTCAAGGCGCTGGACAATGATGCGGTCGTGCAGCGGTCTGGCGTTCATGCTGTGTACTCCGTCAAACGTGAAAGTGGTGAACCTTCTGGACTTGCCTGGATATCGCGAGTGAGAGGCGCTGGTGCTTAGCACTCACCGTAGGCGACTGCTAATTATATGCGAGGTCTTGGCACTGTCAACGTGAGAGTGCTAAGCAATAGGGGTGCGGCGAAGGGGCAAGGCCGGGAGGCCACGGCTGAGGCGGCGCGGGAGCTGGACTGAGCGGTCTCAGGTGTGGCGCTTGATCTTGTACTCGCCCATCTTCCTGGTGAGCGTGTTGCGGTGGATGCCGAGGGCGTCAGCCGTCTTGGTCAGGCTGCCGTCGGAGACACCGAGGACACGGGCGATGAAACGCTTCTCGAACTCGTGGACGGCGTCCTCGAAATGCACACCTTTGGCGACCATTTCTTCTACGAGTTTTTCCAGGCGATCACTGATCATCGGCGGCGCCAGAGACGGACGTGCCTACTGAAGTTCGCGCCCGGTGAGGCGGTGGAAGGCTTCCACGTACTTGTCGCGGGTGCCGATAATCACGTCGTCGGGAAGCGAGGGGACCGGTGGTTGCTT
>CADEEX010000039.1 GCA_902826465.1 uncultured Acidobacteriota bacterium | reverse complement strand
AGGCCGACGTCGGCGTCGCGATGAACTCCGGCACACAGGCGGCCAAGGAGGCCGGGAACATGGTCGACCTCGACTCCAACCCGACCAAGCTGCTCGAGGTCGTCACCGTCGGCAAGCAGATGCTGATGACGCGCGGCGCGCTGACCACGTTCAGCATCGCCAACGACGTCTCGAAGTACTTCGCGATCATCCCGGCGATGTTCATGGCGACCTACCCGGCGTTGAACAGCTTGAACATCATGTATCTCCGCACGCCGGAGAGCGCCGTGCTCTCGGCGGTGATCTTCAACGCGCTCATCATCGTCGGGCTGGTGCCGCTGGCGTTGCGGGGGGTGAAATACCGGCCGCAGAGCGCGGCGCAGATGTTGCGGCGCAACCTGCTGGTCTATGGGGTCGGTGGTCTCGTGGCGCCGTTCCCGTGCATCTGGATCATCGATCGCATTCTCGGCCTGCTGCACCTGGCCTAAGGAGACGTCATGTTGAAAGAACTCAGGCCCGGATTCATGATGATGCTGGTCATGACAGTGATCACCGGCATGATCTACCCGGCCTTCATTACTGCAATCGCCCAGGTGGTGTTCCCGGCGCAGGCGAATGGAAGCCTGATCGTATCGAACGGCACCGTGATCGGCTCCCGGCTCATTGGCCAGAACTTCAGCAGGCCGGAATATTTCCATCCGCGGCCGTCGGCGGCTGGCGGCGGGTACGATCCCACCGCCAGCGCCGGTTCCAACCTCGGGCCGACGAGTGCAAAGTACATCAACGGCACGACCAAGAAGGACGATCAGGGGAAAGAGGTGGCTGACTTTCTGGGCATCAAGGCTCGCATCGTGCACTACTGCGTCGAGAACGGTGTGCCGTTCGAGTCGTCGGTGTCGCTCGATCGGTTCAAGGATGGCGACGGCAATCTCGACGACGCCCGGCTGATCGCGGCGTTCAACGATCCGGCGACACCGCTCACGTTCCTGCCGACGACCGCGATTCCGTCGGATGCGGTGACGGCGTCGGCCTCTGGGCTCGATCCGCATATCAGCCCGGCCAACGCCGGGTTGCAGGCGGCTCGTGTGGCCGCGGCCCGCGGCGTGTCGGCGGCGCAGATCCAGGAGATGGTGGTGATGCAGACCGAGGGGCGGAGTCTCGGCTTCCTTGGTGAGCCGGCAGTGAATGTGCTTGCGCTCAACCTGGCGATCGACGAACGCTTTCCGAAGAAGTGAATCGCGATCCGGAGGCGCTGCTTCGGCAGATCGAGGCGGCCGAACGGGCTGAACACCGGGGCGAGCTGAAGATCTTTCTCGGCTATGCCTCCGGTGTGGGCAAGTCGTTCAGGCTGTTCGACGAGGCGCGCCGCCGCCGCGAGCGGGGCGAGGACATCGTCGTGGCGGCGCTGCAGCCGACGATGTCCGCGGAGGTGGCCCGTCTTGCCCATGCGTTCGAGACGCTGCCCACGCTGAATCCGGCCGGCATGCCGGTCCTTGATGTCGCAGCGATCATCGCCCGGAGGCCCGACGCCTGCCTGATCGACGGCGTGGCGTACGACAACCCGCCGGGAAGCCGGCATGCCAAGCGATACCAGGATGTCGAGGACATCCTTCGTGCCGGGATCTCGGTCGTGACGTCGCTTAACCTCGACTACATCGCCGAGCAGCAGGAGTTCGTGCGCAGTGTGGTCGGCAAGGTGCCTGCCGAGACGGTGCCGCAGCAGTTCGTCGATCGCGCCGACGAAGTGGTGGTCGTCGATGTTCCGCCCGAGTCTGCCAGCATCGCCGCGCAGCAGCTCTCGCAGTTGCGGCAGCGCGCGCTGCTGCTCACCGCCGACGTCGTCGACCGTCAGCTCGAGGCGTATCTGGCGTTGCACGGCATTCAGTCGTCGTGGGGCACCCAGGAACGGGTGCTGGTCTGCATGACCCCACGTGCCAACGCCGCAAAGATGCTCGCCAGCGGCCGCCGCAACGCCGATCGCTTTCACGGCGAACTGTTCGCGATCTACGTCATGCAGGAGAATCTAACGGCAGACGATCGCCTGGCGCTCGAGCGGAACGTCACGCTGGCCAATGCGCAGCAGGCCCATGTCGAAACGCTGCACGGCAAGGACCCGATTGCTGCCATCCTCGACTACGCCAGGAGCCACGGGATCACGCAGATCTTCGTCGGCCACAACATGCGCCGATCCTGGCGCAGCCGACTCGGAGGCACGCCGCTCGATCGGTTGATTCGAGACGCCGAAGGCATCGACGTCCGGGTATTCCCCCAGTGACCGGCGCCGAGCGCAAGCGGGGCCGGCTGAAGGTGTTCCTCGGGTACGCCGCCGGGGTCGGCAAGACCTATCGGATGCTGACCGAGGCCCACGAACTGCGGCGTCAGGGCAGCGACGTGGTGATCGGCTACTTCGAACCGCACGCGCGGAAGGACACCATTGCCTTGACGGCCGACCTCGAGGCGGTGCCGACCAGGACGCTCGAGTATCGCGGCGCCAGCTTCGAGGAAATGGACACCGACGCGATCCTGGCGCGTCGTCCTCAGATCGCCGTCGTCGACGAGTTCCCGCACACCAACGTCCCCGGATCGCCGCGGCTGAAGCGATGGGAGGACGTTGACGTACTCCTCGACGCGGGAATCGACGTGCTGACGACGATGAATGTGCAGCACCTCGAGAGCCTGAACGATCAGATCTGGCAGAGCACAGGCGTTCGCGTGCGCGAGACGATTCCCGATTGGGTCGTCAAGCGGGCGGACGACATCGTCATGGTCGACGTGACACCACGAGCGCTGCTCAACCGGCTCGCGCGCGGGGTGATCTACGCGCCGGAACGGGCGCAGTCGGCGCTGCAGAACTTCTTCAAGGAGTCGACCCTGGTTGCGCTGCGTGAACTGGCGATGCGCCAGACGGCCCATGTCATCGACAGCCGATTGCCGTCGGACGAACCGGCCGTGCCGGCTGACGGTCCGGCGGCGATGGCGGAGAGGAGGGAACGGTTGCTGCTGCTGGTGGGGCCGGACCCTTCGACGGCGTCGCTGATACGCCGAGGCCGCCGCGTCGCCGACTACCTGAAAGGCGATTGTTTCGCCGTGTATGTGGCGGCGACGCCCGATCTGAGTGGCCTGAGCGTCGCCGAGCGCGAGGCCCTTGAACGTCACCTCAACTTCGCGCGCGGGTTGCAGATTGAAACGCGCATCCTGCAAGGGACCGACGTGGCCGAAACGCTCGTGAATTTTGCCAGGATGCACGGCGTCAGTCAGATCCTTGTCGCGCGAGAGAAGGCGGATGCGCTCCGTTCGTGGTTCGCGTCTGCAATGGTGCAGCGCATCGTCACGCTCGCGAGAGACATGCAGGTGACCGTGGTTGCCGACAGATCGCTGCGTCATGCCGGCGGCTGAGCACGTGTGTCGCCAAGGTTCGAGGAGTAGTGCCATGAGCAAAAGGTCGAAGGGGGTGCGGTGGTCGCTGCCGTTGATCGTGCTGTCCCTGCTGGGTGCGGCAGGCTGCAGTGGGGATCCGGCGATGGTGCGGCTGATCGAGTCGCGCCGGCTGGCTGCAGATCTTCACTGGCAGTTCACCAAGGCGACCGATGCCGCCAATAGGGCGGTGATGGCGAGCGACGAACGAGCGACGGGGTTTGCGAGTGACGCAGAACAGGCGAAGCAGGGCGTGCAGTCGACGATCGACGCGCTCGGGCCGCTGCTGCAGGGCCTGCGCTATGCCGACGAAACGCAGCTGTTGCAGGAGTTCTCGTCTCGGTTCGCCGAGTATCGGGCGCTCGACCGGCAGATTCTCGAACTGGCTGTCGAGAACACCAACCTCAAGGCGCAGCGTCTCTCGTTCGGGCCGGCACTCCAGTCTGCCGACGCATTTCGCGACGCGCTCGAGTCGTTGTCCGTCGCCGGGGGTGATCGATGGCGTGTGCACGCGACGGTGAATGCGGCCGTGTCGAGGGTGCGCGAGATCCAGGCGATTCAGGCACCACACATCGCGAGCGACAGCGACGACACCATGACGGGTCTCGAGCAGCGGATGGCGGCGGCAGAGGCTGCCGCTCGAGCCGCCCTGGCCGCGCTGTCGCCGCTCGTGGCCGCCGGCGGCCGTCCGACGCTCGCTGGCGCGCGTACCGAGCTGGATCGCTTCATGGGCATCAACGCCGAGATCGTTGCGCTCTCGCGCCGCAACACCAACGTTCACTCGTTGGCGTTGACGCTCAATGAGAAAGGCAAGCTGACCAGCGTGTGTGACGAGCGACTCCAGGCGCTGGAAGAAGCGCTCGGCACGCGCCAGACCGGCGGCACGCGCTAGGGCGAGGCCTCTGAATGGAGCCGATCGTATGATGTCCGTGCACATGCCAGCGTCTCAGAATCTCGGACCGGAACGTCAACGGCGCGCCTGCTGCGCGTGGCTGGTGGTGTTCGTCATCGGCGTCTCGGGATGCAGCGGCAAGTCGGCGATGGCCGAACTGGGCGAGGCGCGTGCCCTGACGGCGCGAATCGGGATCGCGTTCGCGACGGCGTCCAATGCCTCGAGCCGGGCGGTCATGTCCGATACCGACGAATCGTCGGTCGCCTACGCGCGGGAAGCAGAGGAACGTAAACAGGACGTGCAGAAGTCCGTCGCCGCACTGCAGCCGCTGCTGCAGGATCTGCGTTACGCAGACGAGGTCCGGAGCCTCGAAGGATTCGCACAGGCCTTTGCCGAGTACCGCGCGATCGACGATCGCATCCTCGAGTTGGCGGTCGAGAACTCCAATATCAAGGCGCAGCGGCTGTCGTTCGGCCCCGTGCAGGAAACGTCGGATGCTATTCGCGCCGCCGTGGACGCGCTGTCCAGCGGAACGGGTTCGGCCCCTGATTGGCATCTCAGGGCGCTCGGGCTCTCCGTGCTTGCCTCGGTGCGCGAGATCCAGGCGCTCCAGGCCCCACACATCGATGAACGTGATGATGACCGGATGACGGGAATCGAGGCGCAGATGGCCGCGGCCGATGCCTCGGCCCGCGGCGATTTGCGGACGTTGGCGACTCTCGTGCCACGTCGTGCGCGCCCCGGCGTCGCGGCAGCAACCTCGGCATTCGAACGGTTCATGGAGCTCAATGCTCAGGTGGTCGTGCTGTCCCGCCGCAATACCAATGTCCGGTCGCTCGCCATGTCGCTGAACGAGAAAGGCAAGGCGAGCGCGGGCTGTGAAGAGCGCCTGCGGTCACTTTCCGAATCGCTGTCGCGTCGCATGGTGGGTGGAACGCGCTAACTGGCTCAATCGTCGACACTTCTGGCTCACTGGACCTCGAGCCCGTCGCGCCCCACCGCGCGTCGGCGCCCAGTGGCCGAGAATTCGATGGTCAACAGCGGGGGCCTGATGTAAAAAAGACATAGCCGACGTCTATCGACGTCGTCGCGCCTAAGACGCACTCACCGTGCGTCGCGGGGGACCCAGTTTGTTGGGGCGCATCCGGTGATGAACCGGTAGAGGATTTCCAACCTCGAGCCCGTCAGCTAACCCCGCCGGCAGATTGGGAGCTTGTGTGCAAGGTCGCCGGACCTCTCCGTCCGCTTTCGCCTTGACGCTGACTGCGGTCGGCGTCGTCTACGGCGACATCGGAACCAGCCCTCTTTACGCGATGCGGGAATGCTTTTTCGGTCCGCATGCGGTCACTCCCACTCAAGAAAATGTGCTCGGCGTGCTGTCGCTGATCATCTATTCGCTCGTTCTCGTCATCTCGATCAAGTACATCGCGATCGTGATGCGTGCCGACAACCAGGGCGAAGGCGGCATTCTGGCGCTGACGGCGCTTCTGCCGGCGAAGGCCAAGGGGCGATCGACGACGCCGGTGCTGTTGCTGTTCGGCATCTTTGGCGCGGCGCTGCTCTATGGCGACGGCATGATCACGCCGGCCATTACCGTGCTCGGCGCCGTCGAAGGATTGAAGACCGTCACGCCGCTCTTCGAGCCGTACATCGTGCCGATGGCGGTCGCGATACTCGTCGGCATCTTCGCCATCCAGAAGCAGGGGACGCACCGCGTTGGCCGGCTGTTCGGCCCGGTGATGGTGGTCTGGTTCATCGTCATCGCACTGCTCGGCGTGCGCGGCATCCTCTGGCAGCCGAGCGTGCTCGGCGCCCTGAACCCGCTGCACGCCGTCGCCTTCTTTCAGCACAACGGCTGGCATGGCGTCGCGGTTCTTGGCGCTGTGTTCCTGGTCGTCACCGGCGGCGAGGCGCTCTATGCCGACATGGGGCACTTTGGCAGAAAGCCGATCCGCCTGGCGTGGTTCGCGCTGGTGTTGCCGGCGCTCGTCATCAACTACTTTGGCCAGGGTGCGCTATTACTGACGCAACCCGGGGCGGCGGAGCAGCCGTTCTTCCTGTTGGCACCAGACTGGGTGCAGCTGCCGCTGGTGGTGCTGGCCACGGCCGCAGCCATCATCGCGTCGCAGGCGCTGATTTCCGGCGCGTTCTCGCTGACGCACCAGGCCGTGCAGCTTGGCTATTGCCCACGTCTCGAGGTCGCGCACACCTCGTCGCACGAAATGGGACAGGTCTACGTGCCGCAGGTGAACTGGGCGCTGATGGTGGCGACAATTGCGATCGTCATCGGCTTCGGCTCGTCGAGTGCCCTCGCTGCCGCGTACGGCATTGCCGTCACCATGACAATGGTGATTACCGCGCTGCTGCTGCATGCGGTGATGACCGAGCGCTGGAAGTGGCCGGCAGCGCTGGCCTACGTCGTGACTGGCACGTTCCTGACGATCGACCTGTCGTTCTTCGGTGCCAACGTGCTGAAGATCCTCAACGGCGGCTGGCTGCCGCTGGTGATTGGCACGATCATCTTCACGCTGATGACGACGTGGAAGAGAGGACGGCAGATTCTGGGTGAACGGCTGACCGCCAGGGCCGTGCCGATTGACCAGTTCATCGCCCGGATCACCGAGCAGCCGCCTCTGCGGGTGCCCGGGAGCGCGGTGTTCATGACCGCGCAGTCGCGTGGCACGCCGCCGGCGCTGACGCACAACCTCCGGTACAACAAAGTGCTGCATGAGCAGGTGATCGTGCTGGTGGTGCAGACGCAGCCGGTGCCGCACGTGGCGGAGGCCGAGCGCATGAGCATCTGTTCGCTTGGCCACGGGCTATTCGAAATGACGCTGCGCTACGGGTTCGTCGAGGAGCCAGACGTACCGGCCGCGCTGCTCGCGGCGAAAGACCACGGCCTCGACCTGGGCCACGACGTGCTCTACTTCCTCGGACGCGAAACGATCATCGTGACGGCCCGTGAAGGCATGGCCGTGTGGCGCGAAAAGCTGTTCGTGCTGATGGCGCGAAACGCCCAGCGAGCAACAGCGTTCTTCCGGCTGCCGGCGGAGCGCGTGGTCGAGCTCGGCGTGCAGGTCGAGATGTAGGGATGTAGAGATGTGGCGATGTGGCGATGTTGCGATGTCTAGTAATTCCACTGCACCTGGACGCCGAGTCGATTGGCATTGCGCGTCGTCGTGTAGGGATACGCGCTCGTGCGATTGCGCTCGAAGGTGTGGGTGAAAACGGTGGTGATCTTCAGCTCGCTCCACGGCGCGCACTCCAACCCGATATCTCCCTCGTCGATGGCTGCGTGGGGGGCGTTGCGCGCGAACTTCCGGCCACCGTCGTAGTACTGCCAGCGCGCGAACGGCATCCAGGCGCCGCGAGGCCCGGTGCGTCGATAGTGCGTCTGGAACGAGCCCCCGTTCAGTGGTGCCGACTCGATGCGCTGGGCATCGGTGGTCAGCTGCGGTCCGCGCCCCCAGTTCCATTCGGCTTCGACGCCAAACGGCTGCGGATACCACACGGCTGACACGGCGACGCGCGCATCGCGCTCGCCCACTGCCGAACGGGCGGGTGTAACCGACGTGCCGTTGACCATGATGGCCTGAGTGGTGGTCACGAAGCGTCCCGTGTACCCCTGCACGCCGAGTTCAACGATGTGCCGCGCGCCGATCGTGAACGGGTAGCTCGCGCGCGCCACCCAGTGCGGCTGGCCATTCTGGTCCGCACGGTTCGGCCCCTGCCCACCAAACGCACCAATCGCGACGACGCCGTAGTCGCCGGAGCCCTTGAGGCCGCGACTCACCAGTTCGGCCAACCGTGCGCGTATCGGCGCCGGCGCCCACATCAGGTAGGCACCGAGATCGCGTTCGCCCTCCACCGCAAAGTTCAAGGCATCGGGTCGCTCGAACGGGCCACGCTGTTGACTCGACTGCAGGTTGATGAAGCCAAAGGGGACCTTCGACTGTCCGAGACGCACGCGGAATGTCTTCGCGTCGTCGAGCGCGATGTCGGCATAGAGGTCGCGCATCTGCAGAGAGAAGTCGGTGGCGCCGGTCGAGGCATTGAAGTCCGACTGCGCGTAGATAGCCAGACGCTCCGTGACGTTGCCGCCGAGAATGAACCGGCCGCGGCGAATCACGAACGATTCGTTCGCGTTGACAGAACGGTCGGACGGCATCTCGAGCGGTGCACCACTCTCCGACAGCACCTCAGAGAATCGGAACTGTGTGTAGCCGCGCAGCTGGAAACGTTGGTACCACGGCTGGGGACCGTCGGGTGCCAAATGGGTATTGGGGTGAAGCCGGCGCAGCTGGTCGTACTGCTCGACGGTGATGGTTCCCTGGGCGCGCAGCACGTCGAGCAGCTGCAGCAGCGGATCCGCGTCTGATTGCGCTGCGGCCTGGCCCGGCAGCACGACGAAGAGCATTACGAACAGCGCCGCGATCAGGCGCCCTCGATGGGTGATATATATTCGCAAATGCGAATATTGAAACAGGCCGGTGTAACGGCGAGGTGAAACGACGGGGGGGAAGTGCTATGCCAGTCGTGCGCTGACCTTGGGCAAGGCCAGCCAGATCCGCAGCCTGGTGTACAGCCCGCTGGCCACCTGCGCGAATGCGCGTCGAGCGGCGCCCTCGTCGGCGATCGCCGCCGGATCCTCGAACGACCAGTGGAGGCGTTCGCCTGGACCAGGAAACACCGGGCAGGTTTCGGCGGCGTCGTCGCACACCGTGATCACGTAGTCGAACGCCTGGCCGGCAAACTCGTCGAGCGACTTGGGGCGCAGCGACGAGGCGTCGATGTGCAGCGTCTGCTCGAGGGTGACGAGCGTGAGCGGGTGCAGCGACTTCTTGGGAACGCTCCCGGCGCTGAACACCTCGACACGACCGCCCGTGAGCTGACGAAGGATCGCCTCCGCCATCTGCGAGCGGGCCGCGTTGCCGGTACATACGAACAACACACGGAGGGGCGCGGACGGCGGCATATATCTGCTGACGCGAATAGAGTTCACTGTAGGAGCCGCGTGCTATATTTGTCAACGGGAATATATGGACAAGCAGCTGACCGCACTCGAAACGGTCTTCAAGGCACTCGCCGATTCGACGCGCCTCCGTATCCTGGCACTGCTCACCACCGGTGAGGTCTGCGTCTGCAACGTCCACGATACGCTGCGCATTCCGCAGCCGAAAGCGTCGCGCCATCTCGCTTACCTGCGCCGCGCCGGCCTCGTCGAGACTCGGCGCGATGGGCTGTGGATTCACTACCGCCTCGCGAAACGATCGAACCCTGTGGTCGCCGCGGTCGAAGAGGCGGTGCGCGAGGCGTTGGCGGAGTCGCCAGCGATTCGCCGGGATCTCGAACGGTTGAAGAAGCAGACCGGTTGCGAGCCCGCGGCGCCAGACAACACCCTCCCGATCATCCAGCTCACTGCGCGTCACACACGGGCGTAACGCGCACATGCCTGTCCGCGTCGGAATCAATGGCTTCGGCCGCATGGGCCGCCTCTCGCTCAGGGCCGGCTGGAACAACCCGCACCTCACGTTCGCGCACGTGAACGAGACTGCCGGTGGCGTCGAGGCCGCGGCGCACCTGCTGGTGTTCGACTCGGTGCACGGCCGCTGGAATCGCGATGTCCGGCCCGAGGCCCATGCGCTGCGCATCAACGGCAGTGACGTCGCGTTCACCGCGCATCAGGCACCGCGCGATATTCCATGGGCCGCGTCGCAGGTCGACGTCGTGCTCGAGTGCAGCGGGAAGCTTCGCACGGCCGAAGCACTCGAGACGCATTTCGCCGCCGGCGCCAGGGCCGTAATCGCGGCGGCCCCGGTCAAGACGGGAGCGCTCAACGTCGTCATGGGCGTGAACGATCAGCTCTACGATCCCTCGCAGCACCGTCTGCTCACCGCCGCTTCGTGCACCACGAACTGTCTTGCGCCAGTCGTCAAGGTGATTCACGAGGCCATCGGCATCACGCACGGTGTCATCACCACGGTGCACGACGCCACCAACACGCAGATGGTGGTGGACGCCCCGCACAAAGACCTGCGCCGTGCTCGGGCCACCGGCCTGTCGCTGATTCCCACGAGCACAGGGTCGGCGTCGGCGATCGGGCTGATCTATCCGGAGCTCCTCGGCAAGTTGAGCGGTATCGCCGTGCGCGTGCCGCTCCTCAACGCCTCACTCACCGACTGCGTGTTCGAGGTCAAGCGACCGACGACGGTGGACGAAGTGAATGGCGCACTGCGTCGCGCCTCTGAAGAGGGGTCGCTGAAGGGCATCCTCGCCTACGAAGAGCGGCCATTGGTCTCTGTCGATTTCAAGGACGACCCGCACTCCGCCATCGTCGACGCCCTGTCGACGATGGTGATCGATGGCACCTGCGTGAAGGTGCTGGCCTGGTACGACAACGAGATCGGCTACGTCAACCGGATGATCGAGCTGGCGGTGAAAGTGGGACGCGGGCTCGGCCTCGTCTGATGATCAGCCTCCGCAACTACAGCGTCGTCACGGCGGCCTACTGGGCGTTCACGCTCACCGACGGGGCGCTCAGGATGCTGGTGCTGCTGCACTTCAATCAGCTCGGCTACACGCCGGTGCAGCTCGCCTTCCTGTTCCTGCTCTACGAGTTCTTCGGCATCGTCACCAATCTTGTCGGCGGGTGGCTGGCCGCGCGCACTGGTCTGCGGTTCACGCTGGTGGCAGGGCTGGCGTTGCAGGTGGTGGCGCTGGCGCTGCTGTCGCTGCTCAACGCCGAGTGGCGCATGGCGCTGTCGGTCGCCTATGTGATGGGCTGTCAGGCGCTCTCGGGCATTGCCAAAGACCTCACGAAGATGAGCGCCAAGAGCGCCGTGAAGGTGCTCGTGCCTGCCGGCGACGACTCCGCGTTGTTCAAGTGGGTGGCGGTGCTCACCGGGTCGAAGAACGCGCTGAAGGGCGCCGGCTTCTTCGTGGGCGGTGTGTTGCTATCGGCGCTTGGTTTCCGGGGTGCGTTGGCCGCAATGGCCGCGGGCGTGCTCGTGGTGCTCGCCGGTGTCGTCTTCACGCTCCCGGCGTCGATCGGACAAGCGAAGAAGAAGGCGCCCTTCTCCGGCATCCTGTCGAACTCCACCGGCATCAACCGGCTGTCACTCGCCAGGCTGGCGCTGTTTGCGGCGCGCGACGTCTGGTTCGTGGTGAGCGTGCCGATCTTTCTCGCCAGCGGACTCGGCTGGTCGTTCACGCAGGTCGGCTCGTTCATGGCGCTGTGGGTCATCGCGTACGGCGGCGTGCAGGGGCTGTCGCCAGTGTTGCTGTCGCGAGCCACCGCCGGACGAGCGCCCGGCCCAGGAGTGGCCGCCGCTCTTGGCCTGGCCCTCGCCGGTGTCACCGCGCTCATCCCACTCGGTTTGCGCCTGTCGTGGCCAGCCGCGCTGACGATGGTTGGCGGGCTGGTGCTGTTTGGCATTGTCTTCGCCCTGAACTCGTCGGTGCATTCCTATCTGGTGCTCGCTTACTCAGAGTCGGATCGGGTGTCGTTGAGCGTGGGGTTCTACTACATGGCCAACGCGGTTGGTCGTCTGGTGGGCACGCTGCTGTCGGGAGTGCTGTATCAATGGGCCGGCGTCACCGCATCGTTGTGGGGTGCTGTGGTGCTGGCGGCGCTGGCGGGTCTCGGTGGTCTCTGGCTGCCACCCGTGCCTGCGAGTGCGGTGTCGTGGTCGAACGCAAAGGGTGACGAATGAGCACATCTTCAAGACGCGATTTCCTGAAGTCGGCCACGCTGGCTGGTGCCGGCGTGGCGGCGGCGTGCACCACCGGTGAACCTGACAAGGCCACGGCCGTCGCCGAGGTTCCGCCGCAGTCGAAGGTGTTCGACCTCACGAGATCGTCTGGGGCGCTCGATCCGGACGAGACGGTCAACTCCGGCTGTCAGTTCTGCAATTCGCTGTGCCGCATCAAGGTGCAGAAGAAGAGCGGACGCATCATCGGCATTGTTGGCGAGCCTGACGATCCGGTGCAGGCGGGCCACCTGTGCGTCAAGGGCCCTATGATGGCCGAACTCGTCTACAACCCGAAGCGACTCACCACGCCGCTGAAGCGTGTCTCGGGCAGGAAGGGTGATCCAAAGTCGACCTTTGCTCCGGTGAGCTGGGACGACGCGCTCGAGGGCATCGCGAAGAAGCTGTTGCAGATCCGCGATACGACAGGACCCGAAGGCGTGGCCAACAAGACGTCTGGTCGTCTGCCTCGTGGCACCGGATCGATCATCGGCCGGTTCTTCGAGCTCTACGGATCGCCGAACGCCACCGATGTCGGCCCTGTCTGCAACGACGCTGGCGGCAATGCGCTGGCGTGGACGTTCGGCCTTGGCAACTTTACCAACGGCTACGGTGTTGACGGATCCACGGGCAAGGAGGATCTCGGCAGCGCGAAGTTCTTCCTCTTCCTCGGCACGAATCAGGCGGAGACGCACCCCGTGACCTTCGAGTATCTGCTCCGCGCGCGCGAGCAGACGAAGGCGAAGCTGGTGGTCGTGGATCCGCGCATGACGCCCACTGGCGCCCATGCCGATCAGCATCTCGCGATCCGGCCGCATACCGACATGGCGCTGGTCTACGGCATGTTGGCGCACATCGTCGATCGAGAGCTGTACGACAAGGCGTTCGTGGCGCAGTGGGTGCTTGGCTTCGATGCGCTGCGTGCGCACCTGAAGGCGGAAGGGTTCACCCCTGAATGGGCCGAGCAGATGACGACGATTCCGGCCGCGACGATTCGGACGCTGGCGGAGGAGTTCGCGAAGGCGAAGCCGGCGGCGATCTTCTGCAACGCGGGCGTGTCGCATCAGTTGAACAGTTTTCACACCTACCGCGCACTCACGTTCCTCTCGGCGATTACCGGCAACATCGGCGTGCCAGGCGGTGGCTGCAACTTCATGCACAACACCTGGCCAGGAGGACTGAATCTGCCAGCCGTCACCGGACCTGTGCCGCAGCGAAAGACCGCCCTGCCCGTTGGGCCCGACTGGTTTGCGACGTCCATTCTCGAGTCGAAGCCGTACAAGCTGCGCGCGATCTTCATGGAAGGCAACCCGATCGTCGACAGCGCGAACAGCACACGGGTGAAGCGCGCCTACGAACAGCTCGAGTTCTTCGTCTACGCCGGTCTGTTCATGGAGGAGCCGGCGTATTACGCCGACTACATCCTGCCCGTGCCGAGCGTGCTCGAGATGGACACCATCTACATGCGCCGCGATGATCGGGCGATTCGGTGGTGCAACCAGGCGGTGCCTCCGCTCGGTCAGTGCCGGCCCGACATTCACATCTGGATTGAACTGGCGCAGAAGATGGCGGCGCTCGATCGGAAGAATGCGCCGGCGTACTGGACCGACAACCTGCGCGTGGAATGGAAGAACTACCGCTCGCTGTGGGACGACGTGTTCGTGAAGAACACGCCTGGCGTGGGTGGCATGACCTCGGCGCGGATGGATCAGAGCCCCTCACCACTGCGGTGGCCGTGTCCCACGCCGGAGCATGCCGGCGTCAGCACGCTCTATCTCGATCACCCATCGTGGTACGCGGCGGCTGAATCGCTTGGGCACAAGGGCAAGCGCTTTCTCACGCCGAGCGGCAAGATCGAGATTCACACGGCGGAACTCGATGCAAAGCTGGCGCAAGCGGGGCACAAGGCGTTGTCCCCGTTCTATTCACATCCCGAGACGACGGGAAGCGTGCCGACCATCAGTTACCAGCCGGAGCTCGTCGACAACCCGGTGAACCCCGGTTCGCTGACGCCGAAGGTGACGCTCGGCGTGCCGGCGAATCGTCCGGCGGAGTTCCCGCTCGTCGGAATGATTGGCCGTCCGAGCGTCGTGCACTTCGCCACGATTACGCATTGGACGCACACCGGCCAGCAGCTGAACGGCATCCGGTTGGTGCAGATGCATCCATTGACCGCATCGAAGGCCGGCATCAGCAATGGCGATACGATTACGGTGGAGAGCCCGCGCGGGTCGATCACGGCTACCGCGCTGCTGTTCGACGGCATTCGCGAAGACACCATCTTCGTGCCGAACCTGTTCGGCCCGCAGCAGGTGATGGCATCGGAGATCGGCCTGCCGCTCTACGAGCCGGCAAACGCGCTGATTGACGATCGCTATTTCGACAATCTGTCCGGGCAGCAGGCGTACAAGTGCTTCGCCTGCCGCGTCGCTAAGGCCTGACGGCACGTGGTGTCCGGCTTTCGTCGACGTAGTGTCCGGCTTCAGCCGGACGTGTGGTCCGCCTGAAGGCGGACACTACGAATCTACGACACTACGCATCGACGACGCCGCAGGGCGTGGCACACGGGCAGGGCGACGATCGTCGTTCATACGACATGACGCCGCCTCGCGTGTCGAGGTGGACCTCGCAGCAGGCTTCCACGGCCGCTTTCAGCCGCTTTCGCGCCCGCTGTACGCGGCTCTTCACCCCTGACACCGATACGCCCAGCGCCGATGCGGTGTCAGTCTGCCTCCGGCCTTCGAGATCGACAAGGCGAAGCGCCTGCTGATCGGCAGGCGTCAGGGTGTCAATCAGTCGCGGCATGCAGCGGGCCAGTGCGTGCGAGGGTGGCTGTGCCTCCGCCGATTCTGCAGCGGGCGCTGGCGGCTCCACGACCGTATCGATCGGCACCATGACGTGACGCGCGTGCGTGCGGTAGTGGTCGATGACGGCATTCCGTGCCGTACGGTACATCCACGCATGCAGACGATCCGCGTCTCTCAGGTGGTCGCGATGTTGCTGTAGTTTCACGAAGCAGTGCTGGACGATGTCGTCTACGTCGGCGTCGTGACGGACGCGACGGCGGACGAAGGCGCGCAGAGCGACACGCAGTGGATCCCAGTCTTCAGGCGGCGTGACGGTGGTGTGCATGCGTCCTTTCTTGAATCGCTCGTCTTTACCAGCAGAGGAGAGCGACATGACCAATACAAAAGCGAATGTGCAGGGCGGAGTCGAACATCGAGCGGAAGCCACCGTGCCGGCGAAGACCGGCTGCTGTGGCGGACCGGCGCCGGTCGAATCCGGTGCCTGTTGCGTGAAGGACCACCAGCACAAGTCGGCCGGCGGCAGCGGCTGCGGCTGTGGAGCGCCACGCCCGGAGGTGAAGGCGTGTTGCTGAACTCATGACGACTGGCGCCCTGCGGCAACCCATGCGAATGAGAGCAGCACGAACAGGCTGCCCAGCACAGCGAAGGCGAGGGCGTAGCTGGATGTTGCGGCGATACCCGTGACGAGGATCGGGCCTGCGGCTCGCGCCAGTTGCTGGGCGCGAGCCAATCGCCCGTTGACCGCGCCCGCGCTTGCCGGTCCGAACATGGTCTGTATCAGGTGCGGACGGGCGATGGTGGCGAGGCCGGCGCCGACGGCGAACACTGCGATGCCCGCGGCGATGAGGACCACTGACGGCGCGGCGGCCAGGGCACCCAGGCCGAGTGCCTGCAGGCAAAGACTGAGCACGACCAGGGTTGAGGGCGAGGCGCTGACTGCCCCGTGCATCACCAGCGCCCGCCCGGGAATCTGCATGATGCCGAGGAGCCCGCCGAGTGTGGCCGCCAACGCGGGCGACAGGGCCCGTTCGCCAAGTGCCGGCACGATGTTCGACATCAGTGCCGCGCTGCCAAAGCTGGCGAGCGAGAACGCCAGCATCACCAGGCCGATGTGAGGGGTGCGGACATGCGTGGTCGGTGGTTCTGCCGCGATCGAGGGGCGCGCGACCATCTTCGCGCTCGTCGTCAGCGTGAATACGCGCGTCGCGATCGTGGAAGTGGCAACGACGACGGCGAGTACCACCACCGCCTGCCGCCATCCGAGCACGGCCACCAGCCAGGCAGTGGCGGGCAGAAAGATGGTGCTCGCCATTCCGCCGAAGACCGTGATGGCCCCGAGCGCCCGCAGCCGCTGCCGTGTATCGCCGTGCGACTGGCCAATGAGCGCGAACGCCGGTTCGTAGAGCGTCGCCGACATGCAGACGCCGAGCAGTGGCCACACCAGGTAGAGCATCCACACGGTGGGCCAGAGTGGCCAGACCACCAGCAAGGCCGCGGCCGCAAGCCCGCCCCATTCAATGGCACGACCGGCGTGTCCGCGATCGGCCCAGTGTCCGATGGCAGGAGCGCAGGCTGCGGACACGAGGAGCGCCAACGAAAACGCGCCGGTGACCACCCACTGAGCGACTGCCAGATCGTGCTGCACCGGCAGCAGCAGTACCGCAAACGCGTAGTAGAGCACGCCCCAGTTGACGCACTGACCAACGCCGAGCGCGATCAGCGCGCGGGGAGACATGCCGCGGCTAGCAGCAGCCCGCGTTCGTGTCGCGGAGCGTCGCGAGCAGCTTCCCGGTTCTAGGCGGCGGAATCAGCGCCACCGCGACAGGTTCGGGTGCCGCCGTGGCGCAGCAACCCCCGCCACCGAGATCGGCGTCCGTCGAGCAGACGCCGGTCTCTGGGAGTACGAGCTCCACCCGCCGTGCGGCCTCCCAGTCGCCGGCGATGGCGCTGACCACCGAGCGCGCCTGTTCGTAGCCGGTGAGCAGCAAAAACGTCGGCGCGCGGCCGTAGCTCTTCATGCCGATGACGAACAGACTCGTTTCCGGCTGCTTCAGTTCCTCGGCGCCGTGCGGGCGCACCGTGCCGCAACTGTGGACGTTCGGGTCGATCAGTGGCGCGAGCGCTCTGGTGCTCTGCACCGCCGGATCGAGATCCAGGCGAAGCTCCGACAGCACCGACCAGTCGGGACGGAAGCCCGTGGCGCCAATGATTTCGTCGAACGGTCCGATCGATGTGCCGCCACTGTGCACGACGACGCCGTTGTCGGAGTCGGCGACGCGATCGAGCAGGAAGCCGGTGACCAGGGTCAAGCGGCCGCGGTCGATGAGTTGTCGCACCTTCGAACCGAGCTTGCCGCGTTCCTCGAGTTGATCCTGACGGGAGCCGCCGAGCAACTGGCCCACCTTCGCACGGCGGATCGCCCAGGTGATCGCGGTGCCGGGTGCGCTGTCGCTGAGCGTGGCCAGATCGAGAAGCGCGTTGAGCGCCGAGTGTCCACTGCCGACCACCAGCACGCGGCGGTTGGCATAACGGGCGCGCAGCGTGCCGAGCACGTCTGGGATGCCGTAGAAGATATGGGCGGCCGCGGCGCGTTCGCCGAGGGCCGGCACCCCGGCGGCGCCGAGTGCACCAGGCGTGTCGGTGGTGCCGGACGCGTCGATGACGGCCTGCGCGAGCACGTCCTCTTCACCGTGCGGACCTTGCACCCTCAACACGAAGGGCGAGCGATCGCGATCGCCGTCCTTCATCACGTCGTGTCCCTGGCGCGTCACGCTGACCACCCGCGTGTTGAGGCGCAGGTGTGGCGCGATGGCGTCGGTGTGAGCCAGCGGTTCGAGATACTGCTCGACTAGTTCGCGCCCGGTGGGGTAAGTGGTGCCGTTCGGTGCCGACCAGCCGGTCGGCACGAGGAGTGCCTCTGCCGCCTGGTCCACCGCGAACGACCAGGGCGAGAACAGCCGAACGTGTCCCCAGCGCCGAATGCCGGCGCCTACCGAACTGCCGGCTTCGAAGACGATGGGTGTCAGGCCGCGCGACAACGCATGCGCGGCGGCGGCAAGGCCAACGGGACCAGCGCCGATGATGGCGACGGGCAAAGACTGCGTCATTGTTTCTTCTCCAGATTCTCCGGAATCAACCGTTCAACGATGACCACGTCGAGCCATGCGCCGTCGAGCTGTCCATGTTTTTCGTACACGCCGACCTCGCGGAACCCACAGGCGCGGCAGAGGGCTCGGCTGGCCTGGTTGAACGTGAAGATGCGCGACACCAGCTTCCAGTAGCCTCGCTGCCGTGCGGTGTCGACGAGCGCATTCAGGAGCGGCCGTCCCAGGCCGCGCCCGCGCGCCCGGCGATCGAGATAGATCGAGAACTCGGCGATGCCTGCGTAACAGGCTCGCGGTCGATAGCTGCTCAGCGACGCCGATCCGATGACGCAGGAAACCATCTTCCGCATCTATTCGATGTCGAAGCCGATCGTTTCCGTCGCCACGATGCAGTTGGTGGAAGACGGCAAGCTCGGCCTCGAAGACCCGATCTCGAAATACATCCCCGAATTCGCCAACCCGAAAGTCCTTGTCGGCGCCGGCAAGACCCGCCCCGCCGCCCGCGAGATCACCGTGCGCGATCTCCTCTCCCACAAGTCGGGCCTCATCTACGGAATCTTCGATCCGGAGAGCGAGCTCGGCAAGATGTACATGGCCGCCGGCGACACGCGCTTCGACTTCACCGACCTCGATCTCGCCAAGGCCATCGCCGCCCTGCCCCTGCGCTTTGATCCGGGCTCAGCCTGGCACTATTCACGCTCGACGGACGTTCTCGGCGCCGTTCTCGAAGTCGCCTCCGGCAAGACGCTCGACGTGCTGCTGGACGAGTCGATCTTCGAGCCGCTCGGCATGGACGACACGCACTTCTATCTCGAGGAAGACGAGTTCAACCGCCTGGCCGAACCGCCGGCCGGCATCAATCTCTCCACGCCGAAGGTCAAAGCTCCGATGCTGTCGGGCGGCGGCGGGCTCAACTCGACGACGGAGGACTATTTCCGCTTCGTCGAGATGCTGCGCGGCAAGGGCGAATATCGCGGCGTGCGCATCATCAAGCCGGAAACGCTGGATGCGATGCTGGTCGACCAGATCGGCCCGAACGTCGATCGCTCGAACTGGTTTTATGGCCCGATGGGCGGCTTCGGCCTCGGCTTCGGCCTGCTGCCGATCGACCTGAAGGACCCGACCAAGGGCAATGTGTTCTCGTGGTCGGGCTATGCCGGCACCAACATGTGGGTCGATCCGAAGAACGACATCACCACGATCTTCATGATCCAGAACAACGAAGCCGCCGG
>CADEEX010000038.1:16251-19262 GCA_902826465.1 uncultured Acidobacteriota bacterium | reverse complement strand
CGAAATACCACTCATCGCGGCTGATGCGATTGTCGCGATTGCGGTCGAGACCGGTGAAGCCCTCTGCCGTCCAGTCGTCGTAGTCATACTCTCGGTACGCAGAGTCAAAGTCCCCGGGTGGCGACTTCGGCTGCTTGCCTCGTCCTCGTCCGATCCGCAATTCGTCTCCCGATAGCATCCCATCGCGGTTCCAGTCGTGCGTCCGGAAGGACGCCGTGGTGCCGGTCCATTCGGTCCGCTGGACGATACCGTCGCGGTTGGTGTCCATCTGTTGAAAACGAATAGGCACGACCTGGCCGCGAGCGCGACCTTGAGATTGTCCGTACGCAAACTGGGCAGTTGCCGCAACGCTGAGAACCAACGCGGAGGCGATTGAGCGTGTGTGCATAGTGAAGACCTCCAGGATCATCAGGTCGATTACCTGCGAGGGCCGTGCCAGTCATATCCGCCTCATGCGCGTGACGCACGCGGCCGTTCCTTTCTTCCGGCGGTGTTTTATGTCGCCGCATCTGTTGCAGCAATGGCACTTACCGCGAGGACAGAAACCGATTCCGCCGATAGCTACCGTGACGGAGCGGACACCAGCAGCAGCGCGTGCAGCGGTTCGCGTGAGCCCCTGCAGTGGTTTGCCTGATGCGCGCGGCGCCGCTGGCGTATCGTACGGCGATGATGCGAACCCTCATGATCGGATCGGTGGTGGCGGCCTGCCTGAGCGCGTCGCTCTCAGCGCAACAGGCGAAGAAGCCGAGCCCCGACGCGTATGCGGCCACCGAGATCGGCGGTCATTACGTGGGCGCCGATCCGGTGTATCTCGGTGGCAAGTGGATCGAGATCAGCTACGGCGGTCCGATCAAGCGCGGGCGCGACCTCTGGGGCAGCGGCCAGAGTTACGGCAAGATGCTCGACAACGGTGCGCCGGTGTGGCGCGCTGGCGCCGACGTGTCCACCTACCTCATGACGCAGGCCACGCTGGTCATCAACGGCACGCGCATCGAACCCGGTGGCTACTCCTTGTTCATCGACCTGGCACCGGATACGTGGACGCTGATCGTCTCGAACTGGCAGCCGCAGCGATTCTTCAATCCGAACAACCGCGATCAGCTGTGGGGCGCGTTCGGCTACACGCCAGCGAAGGACGTGGTCCGCGCCCAGATGGTGAAGTCCACATTGCCGTTCTCGATGGACCAGCTGACGTGGTCGTTCATCGACATGTCGGACAAGGGCGGACGGCTGGCGATCATGTGGGACAAGGTGATGGCTACCGTGCCATTCACCGTGGCGGAGTGATCGGAGACACGTCAGGTTACACTGCACCGCGCGGTGCGTCGCCACGCGCGCGGCGCCCGGGTGGGATGAGTACGTCGCAAGAAGGAGCGGACATGACCAAGCGCAGCGTCGGAATGCTCGCAATCGCTCTCGCCCTGCCCGTGCTGGCGAGCGCGCAGACTGCGGGCACGACCCAGGGCGGAAGTGCCGCCCCGAGCGGCCGTGGCGCACCGCCGGCTCAGGGCAATTACCCGCCGTACACGCGACCGGTAACCCGTTATGTGCCGCCGCGGACGCCTGACGGTCAGCCCGACATCTCGGGCCTGTATGTTGGCATTCCGCTGCCACGCAACATCGAGACACCGCTCGCACCCGCGGTCAGGCGATCAGCGAACCGCGCCGGCGGTGAGTACATGTTTGGCGTGAACGAACGCGCCAGGCTTCCCGAAGGAGCCGCCGTCCGGCCCGCCACGGTCGATCCCGCCGACGGCAAGATTCCGTTGAAGCCGGAAGCGCTGGCGCGGCGCAAGGAGATCATGGCGCACCAGACCGAGATCGCGCACCTCGATGGACGTGTCCTCTGTCTGTCCCCCGGTGTGCCTCGCATCACCATTCCGCAGGTGGTGGTCGGCTACCAGATTCTCCAGAAACCAGGGGCTGTCGTCATCTTCTACGAGCAGAACCACCTTACGCGGACGATCCCGCTCGACAATCGGTCGCCGCTCGATCCGTCGATCCGCAAGGCGCTCGGTGTCTCGCGCGGGCACTGGGAAGGGAACACGCTGGTCGTCGAGGTGACGAACTTCACCACCAACTTCGAGAACAACTGGATCATGGGGTCGCAGGGGAACGACGGCACGGCGGGCGCCGAAGCGCTGGCCACGGGACACGGCATCCCGCACAGCGAGGCGTATCGTGTCACCGAGCGCTACACGCCGATCGACGCGAACACCATCCACTACGAAGCGACGATCACCGACGAGCAGGTGTTGACGCAGCCGTGGACGGTCGCCTGGCATGGCTTTGCGCGCGCACCGAAAGGCTATGTGCCGATCGAGTACGCCTGCTTCGAAGGCAACAGCAAGAACCTGTTCCTGATGACCGACACGGAGATCGACGACATCCGCGTCGAGGTGCCATAGCCTGTCATGCTGCGTCAGCGTCCGCTGCTGCTGCTCGTCGTCGCCATGGCCGTGCTCGGCCTTGATGCCCGTGTCGTTGCGGACGACTGGCCGCAGTTCCTCGGACCCACACGCAACGGTGTCTATGCCGGGCCGCCGCTCAACACACGCTGGGGTGCAAGCGGCCCGCGCGTGCTCTGGCGGCGCCCGATCGGCCAGGGGCTCAGCGGTCCGGTCGTATCGGGCACGCGGGCCCTGTTGTTCCACCGCGTCGGGAACCGCGAAGTGCTCGAAGCGATGGACGCGACGACAGGAAAGGTGTTGTGGGAGTATGGCTACCCCACCGCCTACCGCGACGATTTCGGCTTCGACGAGGGACCACGCGCCGTGCCGGTCGTCGCCGACGGCATCGTCTACACCTTCGGCGCGGAAGGCCAGCTGCACGCCGTCGATCTCGTGACAGGGACGAAGGTGTGGAGCGAAGACACGATGCGACGCTTCAGAGTGCCGAAGAACTTCTTCGGCTCGGCCGGCTCGCCGATCGTCGACGATGGGCGCGTCATCGCCAACATCGGCGGCCCCAACGCCGGCATCGTGGCGTTCGAGGCGAAAACCGGGAAGGTG
>CADEEX010000038.1:0-16151 GCA_902826465.1 uncultured Acidobacteriota bacterium | reverse complement strand
CCTGGCGCAGGCGTGCTGCGCGTCGACGGCAGCGCGCTCACGCCGGTGTGGGCGTCCGACGAGGCGCTTTCGAATCACTACGCGACGAGCGTGCTGTCCAACGGGATTCTCTATGGATTCCATGGCCGTCAGGAATTCGGCCAGAGCTTTCGCGCGGTCGAGTTCCAGACCGGCAAGGTTCGCTGGAGTCAGGAGGGCTTTCGCGCCGGCACCGTCACGCTCGCCGGCACTCAGCTCGTGATTCTGCGAGAGAACGGCGAGCTGATTCTGGCGGCGGCAACGCCGGACCGCTTCTCGCCCATCGCACGCGCACAGGTCCTTTCTGCCACGGTGCGCGCAACACCAGCGCTCGCCAACGGGCTCCTCTACGCGCGCAATGACGACACGCTCGTCTGCCTCGACCTGCGTACGCCATGATCGGACCTCGTCTTGCCGGCGCCGCGCTGATTGGGATGCTGGCGGCCACAGTTCCCCTGCGCGCTCAGAGTCCGCAGTTGTTGCTCAATCGCGCGGTGGAGGAATTCGAGAGCAGCCGGTTCACCGCGTCGGTCGAGACGTTTGACAGCCTGATCCGGCTGGCGCCTGACCAGGCGCCGTATCTCTGGCAACGCGGCATCGCGCTCTACTACGCGCAGCGCTACGCCGATTGTCGGCGGCAGTTCGAATCGCATCGCACGGTCAATCCTGCCGATGTGGAGAATGCCGCATGGCATTTTCTGTGCGTCGCGCGCGCCGAGTCGCCGGATCGGGCGAAGGCGGCGCTGCTGCCGGTCGGCGTCGATCCTCGACCGCCGATGCGCGAAGTGTATGAGATGCTGCGCGGCCGCATGACGCCGGATCAGGTGATCGCCGCTGCCGCAGGGCAGGCGGACGCGCAGTTTTACGCCGAGCTGTACGTCGGGCTGTACTTCGAGGCGCTCGGGATGGCCGAGCGGGCGCGAACGCATCTGACGCTCGCCGCGGCCGACCGGTTCGAGAGGGTCGGCGGCTACATGCACATGGTGGCCCGCGTGCATCTACGGTCGCTGCCGCCACCTCGCCCATAGGGTCCGTGAACCTCTCGTGTTCGAGGACCGGTATCGAAATCGAGAGCGCCTGCAGCTTCAAAGGCGGAGGCAGCGCGGCTCTACCCAAACAGCATGCGCCACCACTCGCTAGAGTCCCTGACGGTCAGGTAGAGCGACACCACCACCAGCAGCGCCATCACCACGTTGCTGAACACGCTCGGACGATGCGCTCCCATCAACACCCTGTCGTTCGAAATCTTGATGAGCGACCCGACCAGCACCGGGATGACGATGACAACCATCGACCGTACGATCAGCGTCAACATCACCGGCTCGACACTCAGGAAGACGATGTAGAGCGGCGACAATCCCAGGATGGCGACCGACCACTTGTAGACACGATCGTGGCGGCTGTTCCCGGCCAACGTCGCGGAGTCAACGGCGACCCGCAAGCCCGGCACATACCGGCGGCAGATGTCGCGCACGATCAGCGAGTAGCCCATCGTGCCGCCAATGAAACTACTGAAACAGATGCCCCACAGCCCCAGTCCGAAGATCAACCGGCCGGCAAGGCCCATGCTTTCGCTGAAGATCCGCACCAGTTCTTCGGCGCTCCCAGGCTTCAGGCCGAGCGGCAGAATCGTCGCCGCAGCGGTCACCTGCAACAACATGCCGATGCCGAACCGGCATGCCGTGCTCGCCAGCAGATCCAGCCGCTGGCGGGGCAGATCCTCGACGCCCGACCAGCCGCGTTCGCTGGCAAAGTAGCTGTAACTGAGATTGCTCATGCTGCCGGCCTGCGCGCCGATCATGGCGCTGATCAACAGCACCGAGCTGAACAGCCCGGTGCTGTTCGGTATCGTCGGAATGAACAATCCATTCGCAATGGCGACGGGATCCGGCCGCGCGATTGCGCCGGCGATGGGCAGCGAAACTCCGAGGATGACGATGACGATGGTGCAGATGCGCTCGATCAGGGGGTAGCCACCGCCAATCATCAACCCCACGCCAAGGAGGGTCAGGCCCACCGACCAAATCGCACCGCTGGCGGCAAACGGGAGCGGAAGCAGCAGATGCGCAGCGTTCCCCATCAGCAGCACGGTGTAGAGATTGGTGGAGTGGCGCACCAGCACCGTGACCGTGAGCGCGGTCCACACCAGCCAGCGACCAATCCGAGCGTAGCCCTGAAGCAGACTTTCGCGCGTCACCAACACATACGAAGCCGCAACGTCGACCCAGACAAATCGAAACAGCAGCGCCAGCGCGAGCGCCCACGTCAGGGAGTAGCCGTAGGTCGCGCCCGCAACGGCGCTGGTGAGAAACGTCCCTGGCCCCATCGCGCTGAAGAAGAACACGAGGCCTGGTCCGAGCCGGCCTTTGTGATGCGACGCTGGGCGATGCTCCGCATGTCTGGCGAGGCTGGCGTTGTCGACGTTCAGGAGCGGGCTCCGCTGGACAGTGGCACTCGGAACGAGGCCGCCTCAGTGTAGCGGAGCACGCCTCATCTCGGCGACCGCTTGGTAGAATGCATCCCCGTGTGCCCCGCGCCTGTCGTCTCGTATGCTCGACGCTGATACGTCGCTCGTGGCGGAGTTCGAGCGGCAGGCGTCTGCGACTCCTGATGTCGTGGCGGTCGCGAGCGACGATCGATGCTTCACCTACGCCACGCTGAACGCGGCCGCCAACCGCATCGCGCGCGCGATCCGACGGCGGACGCCGTCGAGCGTGGCCCCCGTGGCATTGCTGCTTGGGCAAGACGCCATCACCGTGGCGGCCATCATGGGCGTGCTCAAGACCGGACGCATCTACGCGCGCCTCGACCCGACCATTCCGAATCAGCGCACGGCGCAGATGCTGGAGGATGCCGAGGCGGACGTGCTCGTCACCGACAATCCGCATCTGAGCCAGGCACGTGCACTGGCCCGGGGCGATCTCACGATCCTGAACTGCGACGAGATTGACGCCGGAAGCGACGACGGCAATCTCGGCGTGAGCATCGACGGTGCGAGACCGGCGCTGATCCTGTTCACGTCGGGATCGACGGGACGTCCGAAAGGCGTACTGCACAGTCATCGCAACATCGTCATCGAGACGCGCAACTACGCTCGCGATGTTCAGCCGTCCCCTGGCGACGCCCTGTCGCTGTGCACGTCGATGAGTTTCGCGATGTCGGTCCGCAATTTGTACGCCGCCTTGCTGCATGGCGCCACACTCTGCCCCTACGATTTGGCGGGACTCGGATTCGGTGGCCTGGCGTCCTGGCTGGAACGCCATGCCATCTCGGTGCTCTACATGCCGCCGACGGCGTTTCGCAGTTTCGGCGACTGCCTGGCGAACGAGGCATTCTTCCCGCGCATCCGGGTGCTCCGCATCGCCGGCGAGCCGCTGAGCGGCGAAGACATCAGACGGCATCGGCATCACTTCCGATCCGACTGCATGGTCTACCACGGCCTCGGCCCCACCGAGGCCTTCACGGTGCTCCGCACCTGGATGCGGCTCGACGCGTGCGATGTGGTCGGCAAAGTACCGATCGGCATGCCGCTGGCCGACAAAGACGTGTTACTGATGGACGAGTCGGGACTGCCAGCCGCTGACGGCGAGATCGGACAGATCGTCGTTCGAAGCGAATATCTGGCGCTCGAGTACTGGCGACAGCCCGCGCTCACGGCGGCAGCATTCGCCCGCGACGCGGACGGCGGCGGACGCCTCTACCGGACTGGCGATCTCGGCATGCGGCTGCCAGACGGCACGATGATGCACATGGGCCGCCGCGACGCGCTCGTCAAGATTCGCGGTTTTCGCGTCGAGCTCTCGGAGATCGAGCTCGCTCTCAGGGCTCTCGATGCGGTCAGGACGGCGGTGGTCGAAGCGCGTACGCGGGAGGACGGCGAGAAGGTGCTCGTGGCCTTTGTCGTTCCGGCTGAAGGCAGCGAACGCTCGGTCGGCGCGCTGCGCCGCGCGCTCGCCTCGCGCCTGCCCGACTACATGATTCCGGCGACCTTCATGTGGATGGAGCAGCTGCCGACGCTGCCCAACGGCAAGATCAACAGACACGAACTGCCACCGGCGCCGCTGTTTCGACCCGAACTCGACGCCGCCTACGTCCCGCCGCGCACGCCCACGGAAACGCAGGTCGCCGGCATCTGGAGCGAGATCCTGTCGTTTCCGGACATCGGCATCAACGACCCGTTCCTCGAGCTCGGTGGCGATTCTCTGCAGGCGACCCGCGTGCTGGTCCGCATCGCCGACACCTTCAGGGTCGAACTGCGGCCACGGGACCTGTTCGAGTCACCGACCGTGGCGCAGTTGTCGGCGCTCATCGATCAACGCCGCACTGACCGCTAGCCCAGACTATGCCCCTGGGGGCGTGACGGTCACGCGCTCGCCTGGAGACTGGCGGCCAGCCGGTCGGCCAGCTCTCGAACACGAGGCTCCTGGAGAATCGTGTCGTGCGCTCCAGGAACGACATGGGTGACGACACTGGCCGCAAGCGTCCCCCATCCGAGGTCGGCAGTACCTCGAAAGCTCAGACTCAAGGTGCGCGCTCGGAACACCGTGACGGCACCAGGGTAGGGTGAAGGACGGTAGGCGCCCATCATGCGCACGTATCGCTCGAGAAACGCGCGCGCGCGATCAGGCACTCTCCAGATCCCCAGCAGGTCGCGCACGTCGGCCCCGGCGTCCAGCGCGCTGGCCACACTTCCCGCTTGGCGACGCGACTGTATCGCCTTCACTTTGCTGCGGACGCGTGCCCGTTGCGCCGCCCATCCCGAACGCAGGAACTCGTCGTCTAACGGCCAATACGCCGCGTTTCTGACCAGGCGCCAGATGACAGACGGAGTCAGTGGCGCCGGCTTCAGCTGTGGCGCAAACGCGTCCACCATCGCCAGCAGCGCGACGACCTCGCCTCGCGCGCGCAGTTGCTGCGCCATCTCGTAGGCGATCGCGCCACCGGCTGAATAACCGCCCAGACGATACGGTCCGCGAGGCGCCACCGCGCACATCGCGTCGACATACCGCGCCGCCACCGCCTCGATGGTGACCTCGCGCTGATCATCGTCGTTGCCCGAAGCCTGGAACCCGAAGATCGGTTGGTTCGGGCCAAGGTGCTCCGCCAGTAACTGGAACGAAAGCACCTCCCCGCCGACGCCGTGGACCAGAAAGAACGGCGGACGCTCACCAAGCGGCTGGATCGCGACGAGAGGGGACCACGACGGCTTCCTCGTGTCGGCCGCGAGCAATCGTGCTTGCGCCTCGATTGTTCCATTCCGGAACAACGTCGAGAGCGGCAGCCTGACGCCAAACGCCTCTTCCACTTCGCTGAACAGACGAATCGCCAAGAGCGAATGACCACCGAGCGCGAAGAAGTTGTCGGTCGTCGCCACCGCTGAAGACTCGAGTACCCGCTGCCAGATGGAGACGAGCCGTTGCTCGATATCGCCCGTCGCACCGGTTGCCGACGGCAACCCTTGTAGAGTCTCAGACAGCGACTGCGGCGCCGGTCCGACACGAGCACGGACACGCCTGCGCTCGGCGCCCGGCAGTACGATCGCCGAGAGCTTCCGATCCGGCTCTTCGAGCACCGCCATCAACAGCGTCACGAAGTCGTCACCGACAGCCACCGCCGTGTCGCGGTCGAACAGGTCCGCGTTGTACTCAACCCTCCCCCGCAGACCGCCTTCAACCGGTCGGAGGCTGACCGTGATCTCGAACTTGGCGAAATCGAACGCCACGGATTCGCGCGAGACAACCAGGTCAGACAGCTGGAGCGAGTAGTCCAGCCCTTCCTGGACGATGAACATCGTCTGAAACAGCGGAGCCTGATCCGACCGCCGCTCGATGTTGAGGGCGTCGACCAGCACCTCGAACGGCAGGTCCTGATGCTGCTGCGCATCGATGACCGCGCTGCGGGTGCGCCGGACCAGTTCCCGAAACGTCGTGTCGTCTGACAACGTGACGCGAATAGCGATGGTGTTGACGAAACAGCCGATGAGCGGCTCAATCTCCTGACGCGTGCGATTCGCAATCGGCGTTCCGACGCACAGATCAACGAGACCGGTGTAGTGATGCAGCAACGATTGATAGACGGCGAGGAGTGTCACGAACAGCGTGGCACGGCCATCGCTGCTGAAGCGTGCCACGGCGGCAGCCAGGTCAGGATCCACGTCGAACGAGACGTGACCACCACGCGTGGTCGTCTCGACCGGGCGTGGGTGATCCAGCGGCATTGCGAGCACCGGGGGGAGGGGGCTGAGCTGACGCCGCCAGTGCGCCAGATGTCGATCGAGCACCGGGCCGCGTAGGTACTGACGCTGCCACAGCGCAAAGTCCGCGTACTGAACGGGCAGCGGATCCAGGTGTGAACGGACACCCCGACGCACGGCGTCGTAGCCCACCTGTAGTTCGTGAAACACCACTCCAAGCGACCAGCCGTCCGCGGCCACGTGATGCACCACCAGCAGCAGCAGATGCACCTCCGTCTGCAGGCGCACCAGCGAGACCCGGAACAGCGGTCCCACCGCGAGATCGAACGGACGCCGCACTTCGTCGTCCACCAGCCGTCGGGCCGAATGCTCCGCCGCGTCACGCGGAAGGGACGACAGGTCGACCAGCGAAATGGACACCTCCCCATGCTCGAGCACGCGCTGGATCGGCCGGCCACCAACGAGCGGCAGCACCGTGCGCAACGCCTCGTGCCGATCGACGACGTGTTGAAGCGCCCGGGTCAACGCCGCCACATCGAGCGGACCGACGAGGCGAAACGCGGTCGGGATGTTGTAGACGGCGCTACGCTGATACCACTGGTGAAGGAACCACAGGCGCTGTTGCGCGAACGACAGCGGCAGCACATCCGGCCGCGAGGCCGTCTGAATCGCCGAATACGAGGTCGGTGACGTATCGTCGAGCGCTCCCTGACGTTGATCGACATCGCGGGCCAGCGCAGCAACCGTCGGCGCGGCAAACAGATCGCGGAGGTTGATGTCGACCCCCATTTCGGTCCGCACCCGAGACAGCACCTGCGTCGCCAGCAGCGAGTGCCCGCCAATATCGAAGAAGTTCTGATCGACGTTGATGTGCGAAAGTCCGAGGACGCTCCGCCAGATTGCCGCAATCACCGTCTCCGTTCGCGATGTTGTGTGCTCGACCTCCGTTGTCGTCTCTCCTTTCGACGCAACGGCCATCGCTGCCAACGTCTGCCGGTCCGTCTTCCCTGAGCGCAAGAGCGGAATGGCGCTGATCGCGATCCACTGCGTCGGCACCATGTGCTCGGGCAGCCGCTGACGAAGGAAGTCGCGCAGTTGAGCATGCAACGACGTACCGGACACGTCGGTCGAACGGGGAACGACGAACGCCACGAGCGTTCGACCAGCCGCCGGCAGATCGACCAGTCCGACCACGCTGCCGCGCACGCGAGGGTGTGCGGCAAGCGCGGCCTCGACTTCGCCAGGCTCGATGCGGAAGCCACGGACTTTGATCTGGTCGTCATTGCGTCCGAGAAAGTCGAGCACTCCGTCGGGGCGGAAACGCGCACGATCGCCCGTGCGGTACATGCGCCGGCCGTCACCGGCGAACGGATCCACCACGAACTTCGCCGCGGTCTGACCGGGATCGTTCAGGTAGCCGTGGGCCACGCCATCGCCGCCAATCCACAACTCACCGTCCGCCCCCGGAGGCACCAACTGCCGGTCGGCATCAAGCACGTAGACACGTGTGTTCGGCAGCGGCGTACCGATCGGAATGGGACGCCCGCCTTCGACATCGCTCCCGCCAAGCACATACGTTGTCGCAAACGTCGTCGTCTCGGTGGGACCGTAGCCATTGAGCAGCCGCGTGTGAGGAAGCGCCGCCAGCGCACGTGTCACGTGCGGAGCAGAGAGCGCTTCTCCTCCGATGACCAGCGTGCGCAGAGCCGTCAGGCTCTCTGGATGATCGTCCACGACGGCATTGAAGAGCGAGGCCGTCAGAAACATGACGGTCACGCGGTGCGCGGCGATGAAGCGCTCGAGCGCCGACGCGGTGATCGCGTGCTCGGGCGCAACGGCAACCATTCCGCCGCGGAGCAGCGATCCCCAGATTTCGAATGTCGCGGCGTCGAATGTGAGCGGCGCGAGGTGCATTGATGTCTCGCCGGCCCCGAGCGGAACATCCGGAAGCCCAAAGGCGAGGTTCACAATCGCGCGATGCGGGACGCCAACAGCCTTGGGTACCCCGGTCGTGCCGGATGTGAACAATACATAGGCCAGCGCCTCAGACGAACTGGTGCGCTCGACGGCCGTCGCGAGCCGCGTACCGATGCGATCGGACTCCGCATCAACGCTCAGCACGGCGACGTGCGTCGCTGGCAACAGAGACACCAGTGCCTGCCGCGTCACCACGAATGCCAACTCAGCCTGCTCTGCGAGAGCGGCGATGCGTGCCGGTGGACTGGCAGGATCCAAGGGGAGGTATGCGTGCCCGGCCTTCAAGATAGCCAGCAGTACCACGATGGCATCGGCGGACCGCTCGAGAAGAACACCGACCGGTTCACCGTGACGAGCCGGTTCGCCTCCGGATGTGCGCCTGGTCCACGCCCGGATGTGATGCGCGAGCCGATTGGCTCGTTCGTCCAGCTCACGGTAACTGATCGTCTCAGTGTCTCCCGTAATGGCGGGCGCCTCGGGCGTTCGTCGCGCCTGATCTTCGAACAGCGACGACACCTCGCGTTGCCGAGGATAAGGACGCGTGCTTCCGGCCCACTCCATGAGCTGAGCACGCATCGCGTCGATGACGCGAGTGCGGGGTGCGCGCGGTGCACTCGCCGCGCTGTCGCTCACGGCATGCCCTCGCAGGGTTTCGTAGTCCACCTTGCCGTTCGGTAGCCGCGGCAGCGCCGTCAGTCGAACCAACGCCGTCGGCACCATGTAGTGCGGCAATCGCCGTTCGAGCTGCGCGTAGATCGCCTCGTCGTCAACAGGGGTTTCGACGGCGATACATGCCACCAGTCGGGCGACGCCGTCCGCGGCTTCGCTTCTCAGCGCAACAGCCTCGCGAACCGACGGCTGATCGAGCAACGCCGCTTCGATCTCGCCTAGCTCAATGCGAAGGCCGCGGATTTTGACCTGCCGATCGGCACGGCCGATGAACTCGAGCGTGCCGTCCGATCGCCAGCGCACGCGATCGCCGGTCCGATACATTCGCCCTGACGACGCATCAGGCATTGGATCAACCACGAAGCGCTCGGCGGTGAGATCGGCGCGCCCCCAATAGCCGCGCGCGACGCCGGCGCCGCCAATGAATAGCTCGCCCGCCACGCCAACCGGCACGGGCCGCCCCTCGGAATCCAGCACAAGGACCGTGGCATTGGCCACAGGACGGCCAATCGTCGTCGGACCATCAGCCGTCCGCTGAGCAAATGTCGCGTAGACCGTAGTCTCGGTCGGGCCGTACAAGTCGAAGACCGCCACTATTGGCGAATGGCGCTGGATGTCCGTCACCAGCGACTGCGACAGCGGTTCGCCTGCCAGCGCGACAACCGACACACCTTCGGGCAGCACGGCGCGCCGCAGGTACTCGGCCATCACCGATGGAACGGTGTTGAGAAACGTCACCTGAGCCCGCGCCGGCGCCCGGCTCAACGCCAGGAGATGGTCGACGAGTATCACTGTTGTTCCAGCGCACAGCGGCACGAAAAGCTCGAACACAGAGAGGTCGAAGCCCAGCGGGGTCGAGGCCAACATGCCGGAACACTCGTGATCGGACCAGGTCTCCACGGCCCACCGAACGAGGTTCACGACCTGACGATGCTCGACAGCGACCCCCTTCGGCACGCCAGTGGAACCGGACGTGAAAATCACGTATGCCAGCCGAGTCCCGTCATCCGTCGGTCCGATGTCGTCGCGGGCGTCGGCCTCACCCGCAGGGAAGCCGTCCACCACGAGCGCATGAGGCGCCCAGGCGGCCACACGACCAGCGGTGACGGCATCGGTCAACACCATCGCGCATCCCGCATCTGCGGAGATGAAGCGCAGGCGATCATCGGGGTTGACCGCATCCAGCGGCACGTAGGCGCCGCCCGCCTTCAACACCGCCAGCACCGCGACCACGAGATCCGCTGATCGTGTCATGCAGATGCCGACTCGATCCTCCGGTGCCACACCGCTCGCTGCGAGCCGGCGCGCAAGCGCACGCACTCGGCCCTGGAGCGAGGCGTAGGTGACTCGCTCCTCGCCGCAGATGATGGCGACGTCGTCCGCGTGCCGGATCGCCTGTTCCTCGAAGAGATTGATGATGGTCCGTGTGTCCTGCGCGCATGGCCGTCCATGGCTCCAGTCGACGGCCACCTGGTGGCGGTCGTGTGCAGACAGCAGCGGGAGCCTGCTGATCGTGCGGTCAGGATTGCTGACCATCCCCTCGAACAGCGTTGTCATCATCCGCAGGAGGCGCGGCGCGGCCGGTTCGTCGAAGAGGTCGGCATTCACTTCAACCGTGGCACGGCGTGCCTCTTCCCGCGGCCGGAGAACCAGCGTCAGATCGAACTTCGACGTGCCCGTATCGACGGCGCGGCGGCGCATGACGAGACCGCCAATCGTCAGCGCATCACTGAACGCACGCGGGCTGTTGTCGAGCACCAAGAACGTCTGCGCGATCGGTGCGTGGGTCAGCGTCCGCTCGGGATTCAGCGCTTCAACGATGCGTTCGAAAGGCACGTCCTGGTGGCCAAAGGCGTCAAGCGCCACCCGTTTGGCCTGCTGCAGGAGCGTGCGAAACGGTGGATCGCCCGAGAGGTCCAATCGGAGCGCCAGCGAGTTGGCAAAGAATCCGATCAGCGGCTCGAGATCGGGACGTGTGCGATTGGCAATCGGCGTCCCGACAATCACGTCGTCTTGGCCCGCCAACGCGTGCAGGAGCGTGGCGTGGGCCGCGAGTACGGCCATGAAGAGCGTCACGCCTTCGCGTCGGGCGAGGTCGTGCAGGGCCGCCATCAGGTGTGTCGGCAGCGGTGCCGTCACACGCCAGCCGCGATGTGTCTGCACCGCCGGCCGTGGACGGTCGGCAGGCAGCGCCAGCGTCGGACGCGGCGGCCTGAGGGTGTCGACCCAGTACGACAACTGACGCTGAACACGCTCGCTCCCGGCATCGTCTCGCTGTCGGGTGGAGTATTCGCGGTAGGAGATCGGCAGGTCGGGCAGCGGCGATGGCTGTCCGATCAGGAACGCGCCGTACAGTGCGGACAGCTCGCGAAAGAACACCCCGCTCGACCAGCCGTCGAACGAAATGTGATGAATCATGACGATCAACGCGTGCGTCGTGGCGGTCGTGCTCGCCAGCGTCGCGCGGAAGACCGGACCGTTGGCGAGATCGAAGGGACGGCGGACCTCTTCCAGGATGCGGTGTTCGAGCCGCTGTGTGTCCTGCGCCGCGTTCCCGGTTTCGAGGTTTTCGACCGAGAGCATGAACCACTCAGACGCGCGTACGTGTTGACGTGGAAGACCGCCCTCCGACGGGAAGACCGTCCGCAACGGTTCATGCCGCTGCACGATCTCGCGCAGCGCACGCTCCAGCGCGTCAACGTCGACGAACCCTTCGAGATCCAGCACCAGCGGCACGTTGTAAAGCGCCGTGCCTGGTGACAACTGATCGAGAAACCAGAGCCGCTGCTGCGCGAACGAGAGAGGAGTAGGGGACGCCATTCGGGCTGATGAGCGCGGCTCGCGCGCTCGGGGCTGAAGCTGAACCATTCTCGCACGCACGCCATGGCTGCCGCGGCGCAGCGAATTCCTGTGAACGTGACTGGAAAGCGTTGATGTTCGTTGACGGGACCGCTCGCACGTTCACCGCACGCGGTACATCACATGCGTACCCACGCGGCTACCCACGCGAATCGTGACGGGTTCTGACCGGGCTCGACAGGGTCTCGCTGCGGCCCTAACTCGTCGAAGCTGCGGCGAATCCGCCTCAGGACTCACTACGGCCATGGCCTGTCGCCAGCCGACGACCGCACCCGCAGCCGTTCCATCCGCCCCTACGCCGGTAGACGCTGCGCCCGTGGCCGCGCAGGTAAAGGCGGCCATCAAGACGCAGTTGGACGCGTACGCCGCGCGGGATGTTGCCAAGGCAGCGAGCATTCTCGCGGACGACACCATACGCCACTTCCACGGCGCGCCGAACGTGGTGGGTAAGGCCGCGGCCATGGCAGGAATGAAGGAGCAGATGGCTGACCCGGCGCTGAAGCTGGCCGTGATCGGTGAATCAGTGGGCGTTGCCGCCGCGGGCGACATGGCCGTAGACCACGCGACTTACACCTTCACGTCCACCAATCCTGTAACGAAGACGTCTGGCTCGGAGACCGGGAACTGGGTGGCGGTGTTCAGGCGGCAAGCGGATGGGAGCATGAAGTTGAGCCGCGACATGGTGCTGGAATGGTGCTGGATACGACGGCGCCATAGCGTGAGGACTTCACCTACAATCGCGCCATGAAAATCACGGGACTGACGGCGATCCTCCTGGCGGGGCTGGCGGCCGCGAGTCTGGTCTTCGCCCAGAGCGGCTCTGTGGCCGGCGAATGGCAAACGTACAGCGGCGATTCGCAGGGGACGCGCTATTCACCGCTCACCCAGATCAACACCACCAACGTCTCGACGCTGAAGCTGGCGTGGCAGTACGGCATCGCCGCGACCACTCAGGGGCCGACCACCAGGCCGGTCCCGAGTCAGGCCGTCCCGCTGCTGATTCGCGGCGTGCTGTACACGTCGACGACGCAGCGGACAATCGTCGCGCTCGATCCGACGACGGGTCGCGAAATCTGGAAGCACACGCTCGACAAGGGCGGCGCGCCGAACCGCGGCGTCTCGTACTGGCCTGGCGACCGCGAGTTTTCGCGACGCATTTTCGCGGGAACCACTGATGGACGTCTTCTCGCGCTCGACGCCGAGACAGGACAACCGGTCACGACCTTTGGCGACCGCGGCGCGATCGACCTGCGCGCCGGCGTCGGGGCCGACAAATATCCGGAGCGGCCGTACATGATGGCGTCACCCGGGCTCGTCTATCGGAACCTAATCGTGACCGGCGCCCAGGGTCAGGAGGACAACTCCGAAGGTCCCGCAATGGACGTGCGCGCGTGGGATGTCAGGACAGGAAAACTGGTCTGGACCTTTCACACGATTCCGCATCCCGGCGAACCTGGCGCTGACACGTGGCCGAAGGATTACTGGATGACCGCGAGCACGCCGGCGAACTGGGGCTTCGGTTCCGTGGACACCGAGCGCGGGTTGATCTTCCTGCCGATCGGCCAGCCTGCCGCGCAGTACTACGGCGGCCATCGGCCGCAGCAGAATCTCTACGGTTCCTCCGTCGTCGCGCTCGACGCCAATACAGGCAACGTTCGCTGGTACTTTCAGCTCACGCACCACGACGTGTGGGACTACGACAACGCGGCCACGCCGGCCCTCATCGACGTCGTCCAGAACGGGCGCCGGATTCCGGCCGTTGTCACCGTGGCGAAGTCGGGTCTGATGTTCTTTCTCGAACGGGAAACCGGCACGCCGATCTACCCCGTCGAGGAGCGCCCGGTGCCGGCGAGCGAGATCCCCGGTGAATCGAGCGCGCCCACGCAGCCATTTCCCGTGAAGCCGCCGCCGCTGTCTCGGCTCGGCATCACGCCGGCCGAGATCTTCACCGGTGAACCCACGCACGAGAAGTTCTGCCGCGATCTCGTGGAGCAGATTGGCGGCATCCACAATCTCGGGCCGTACACGCCTTACAGCAACAAGGAATTCCGCATCGTGTTCCCTGGACAACAGGGCGGGCCGAACTTTGGCGGCGTCGCGGTTGATCAGAACCTGGGCTACGTCTTCGTCAACTCGCGTGATCTTGGCGGCATGGGCCGCATGGACAAGACCCCCGACGGCGACACGGTGGCGTATCGACGTTTCAGCCCGCTCGGCCGGGGCAGCGTGAACGCACGTTTCTGGAATCCCGCGACCAGTATGCCGTGCCAACAGCCGCCGTGGGCGCACCTGATGGCGATCAACGCCAACACCGGCGACATCGTCTGGCGGGTGCCGCTCGGCACGAACGACGACCTTGAAGCGAAGGGTATGAAAAACACCGGCGCCTTCGGCCAAGGCGGATCCATTGCCACCGCTGGCGGATTGGTCTTCATCGCCGGCACCAACGACAAACGGTTTCGTGCCTTCGAGTCGCGCACCGGCCGGACGCTGTGGGAGGGCCGCCTCGATTGGGAGGGACACACGACGCCGATGACCTACATGGCGAATGGCAAGCAGTACGTCGTCATCGTGACGACGGGAATCAACGCGTTCGCCCTCAACTGAGGTGCTCAGAGACCTCTGAATGACGGCTCCTCTTTGTCGCATTTTGTTCGTCTGCTGCGGAAACACTTGCCGCAGCGTCTTTGCGGAGTAGCTGACGAATGCTCGCATCGCCGAAGTCCTGGCGGAGTCGGCAGGGACACGACCGCAGACCGCTGCCGACGCAGTGAATGCCGTCGACACATTGCGCGCACAGTTCGGAATCGACGCCTCGGGGCACCAACCCCGCCCAGTGGCGGCTCTCGACCTTCGCGCATACGACTACGTCATCGCTTTGGACCCAGAAGCGGTCGCGGCAGTAAAGGGAACTGCAGCCGTCTTGCCAGAGCGCCTGCTGACGTGGAGCATTCCAGACCCGTGGGGTGGGGATTTATCCGAGTACGACGATTGCGCACTGCGCGTCGTGCGTCATGTCGCGGCTCTCAAACGCCAGTTGATGACGAAGTGACCGCAGCCATGGACCGCCTCACCGAACTTGAGCAAGCAGTGCTCGACAAGCTGCTGGCCGGCAACCACCCGGCGTTAGCGGCCCTGCGAAGCCAGGCGGTAGAGGGGCGCGTGACGCGCCGCGAGTACACCGGCGTGGGATTCTTCTGCGATATTGACGTGCCCCCGACCGTGCCGCTGGTTACCCACGCGAATCGTGACGGAGTCTGACGGAGCGAATTCCTCGCGCCGCGACTTGACGCGCCGCCGGCTTAGAACGCGATGGCACAGTCCGCACAACCAGCGGGTCATTAACGCGCGTCGCACCCATGAGAACTCCCACCTCATTCACTCTCTGACTCGGCAAGAGCCAAGACGTCAGCGACATCCTCAAACGATAGTGCTCGATCGAGCCGCTGCTTCAGTTCGTCTGCGGTGTGGAACTGGGTCAGGACATCGTCATCCTTGTCAATTGCAGCGGCGACACTGTCCCGCAGTTCGTCCACGCGGTATGGTCCACAGTTGCGGTATTCGTACCGCACCGCAATCTGAGGATTGTAGACAGTGGTCGCCAACACGCGCGAAAGCACTGAGAGCGGTGGTGCAGCTTCGGCTGCCGCCACCTCATATCGATTGCCGTCGTGATGAAAGAAGTTGACGCCTTCCCACCAACGCCGATGGAACCGATAGGCCGTCGTCATTTCAACCGATGCCAACCGTGCCTGCGTATCCGTGCAGCCGTCTGGCCCTATGCAGATGACGGAGATGTTCTGTGTGGCGTTGCTGGTCATTCAGGAATACCTTCCCCACGCGCTCCTAACTCAATCGGAGCTTGAGTCGGACGCACTCGGCCATCACCGATGTCCAGGAAACGGCCGGGAGAGACGCGTGCGACCGGGTTCGACGACCGCGAAAGCTCCGACTAGTCGATCGCCGATTTCTCCGACGATTCCGACCACCGTTTGACCAAGCAGACTGCGCGACGCGCTCGGAAACCGGATCAGGACAATCCCGACAGTTCTCTGTTCGCCCGAGTACGCGAGCTGCCCGAAGTCTTTGTCTTCGGTCAGCAGTACCCGAGACTCGGCGTGTGCCAGCGCGATGACGACCTCGTCATCGATTCCAGGATTGATTTCAACAATCGCTGCGACGTCGTGGCCGGCTTCACGTAACGCTCGAACGACAGCGAAGTCGCAGCTCTCGTCGGCGAGAAATCGCAACGGTCACTTCTCAGAAGACTTTGCGGTGATGAAGACCACTTCCTCGTGGGCGAGCGTATCGGCCGCGTAGCGCATGGCGGCCTGGATGTCCTCGCGCTTCAGAGACGGATAGCCGTCAAGGAGATCTGCCTCGGACGCCCCTTCAGCGAGTTTTCGAAGGATCAATTCGACAGGAATCCGCGTGC
>CADEEX010000037.1:10984-19281 GCA_902826465.1 uncultured Acidobacteriota bacterium | reverse complement strand
GCCGTGCCGGGCGACGGCAGGCTCGGCACGAACGCCAGCAGCACCGCGGCGATCAGCGCCAGGACGACGCCGAGTACGAGCGGCGTCGAGTCGAGCTGGAAGTCGAGTGCGCGGACGGAGTAGCGAGCGGCGAAGCGCGCCAGCAGCGTCACCATCGGTTGCGCGATGACGACACCGGCGAGCGCGCCGAGCCCGCAGAGCACGAGGCTCTCCGCCAGCAACGTCCGCCGCACGGCCATCGTGCTCGGAAGAATCGCCGCCCGCACCGCCAGTTCAGACTCGCGGCGGACGGTGCGCGCGAGCACCAGGTTCACGACGTTCGCGCAGGCGATGATGAAGATCAGGCTCGACGCCCCAAGCAGCACCAGCAGAATCGTGCGGGCTCGCGCCGTGAGCTGCTCGCGGAGCGGTACCGCGCTGACCTGGAAATGCGCATGCGGTGTGTAGACAGCGGGGAACTCGCGCGTCATGCCGTCGTAGGCGGTCTGCAGTTCCGCGCGCACCGCCTGCAGATCGGCGCCGGGCGCCATTCGCCCGAACACTTCGGTCATCCGATGCTCGCGCTCAGTCACCATCGTTGCCGACAGGTGGTGCGGGCTGGTGACGATGTTGGCGATGATCTCGGTCTCTTCCGGGTACGGTGCCGACTGTTCCAGCACGCCGATCACGGTGGCCGCCTGTGCACCCAGGCGCACCACCTTGCCGATCACGGTGGGATCGGAGCCGAGCGCGCCGGTCCAGAAGCGGTGTGTGAGCACCACGACGCCAGCGGCCTTCGGTCCATCGTCTTCAGGACCGACCAGTCGTCCGAGCGCCGGTTGCAGCCCCATCACCTCGAAGAAGCGCCCGTCAACCACTCCCGAACGCACTTCGCGCGGCTCGCCCAGGCCGAAGAGTGTCGGCTGCGTTGTTGAGAACTCGCTGAGACGCGACACCGTGGTGAGCCGGCCGCGCAGGTCGTTGATCTCGGGCACCGAGAACCACGCGTTCTCGACGCCGAGTCCCTGTGCGCTCTGCCGCAGATACAGCAGGCGCACCTCATCGTCGTTCGGCAGCGGACGGAGCAGCACGCCGCGGACGACGCTGAAGATGGCGGCGTTGGCGCCGATGCCGAGCGCAAGCGTCAGGACGGCCGCGAGCGTGAAGCCAGGGTTGCGGCGAAGCTGGCGGAATGCAAACTGGAAGTCGCGGGCCCAGACACCGGAGGCACGCACGTGATCGGCCGTGTTGTTTGCAGACGAGGGTTGTTGTGCCATGGGATGCGTGTCGTGAAGGGGAGTGCGGGTCAGCGTTCGCGCGCCGCCGCGAGCAGCATGCGACCGGCGCGGGCCAGTCTCAAGGACCAGCGGGTGTCACGGCATTGCTCTTTCACCTGTTCGAGTCCACCGAACGCGACCAGCGCACGTCGGCGTGCCTCCTTCGCCGCGAGGCCCGAGCGTTCGTAGTCGGCCGCCAGCAGCGCCACGTGGTGTTCGAGTTCGCGTTTGAGATCGCCCTCGTAGCGCTCATGCATGCGGATGACAGTGATGGTTACAGTGTGGTGCCTGTCCGGTGTTTGTGTACGTCAAATGACTGTGACAGCCAGGCGGTAAATTCTGCCCCGGCGCGCCGCGGTCGCGGTGTCGCAAGTTGTCGCACATGAGCGTTGTGGGCTCCGGCGTTCGCTGGAGCTGTAGTGTCCGGCTTCAGCCGGACTTCGTGTGTCGGATGCTCAGCTCAGACACGTTGACAGGCCACTGGTGTAACCGGTAGTCTCACCACCCATGGCGCAGGAACGCACCGATGTCCTCTACGGCACCCTGGCACTGCTGATCCTGAAGACGCTCGACTCGATGGGCCCGCTGCATGGCTACGCGCTGGCGCGCCGCATCGAGCAGATCAGCAAGGATCAAATCGCCCTGAACCAGGGAACCCTGTACCCGGCGCTGCGCAAGCTGCAGCACAACGCGTGGATCTCCGCCAAAGAGGGAGAAACCGATACGGGACGCCAGGCGAAGTTCTACGCCATCACCAAGAGCGGACGCGCGCAACTCGAGGCCGAGACCGCGAACTGGGATCGCGCGACATCCATCGTCGCGAGGTTCGTCAAGGGTCTGTCGTGAGAGCGCTGTTCGCCCGTCTGATCGACACGTTCAGGCGGCGAACGCTGGATCGCGAGCTCGAACAGGAGATCGCCACACATCTGGACCTCGCAGCCGCCGACATGCAAGCGCGTGGCATGAACGCTGAGGCGGCGCAACGCGCAGCGCTGCGCCACTTCGGCGGCGTGGCACGGGCGCAGGAAACCGATCGCGAAGTCCGTGGGTTCGCGGCGCTCGACGCCGTCCAGGCCATCGCGCGGAGCGTGCAACGCGGGTTCCGTCGAAATCCTGGCACCACTGTTGTCGTGATCGTGACGCTCGCGCTCGGCATCGGTGCCACCACCGCGGTCTTCAGCGTCGTCAATGGTGTGCTGTTGAAGCCGCTGCCGTTTCCAGAGGCGGCGCGTCTGGTCGCGCTCTACCACCGGTTGCCGGGATTCGGCTCCGGCGACACCGGGCCACAGTCGCCCGCCACCTACTTCACCTATCGCGACCAGGGCCGGGTCTTCGAAGACCTTGGCTTGTGGACGACGGCGAATGTATCGGTATCGCGAACCGGGGAGCCGGAGGAGGTGCAGGCGCTGAGGCTTACGGAGGGCACGCTACCGCTGCTGGGCGTGCACGCCCACCGTGGCCGCCTGATTCAGAAGGAAGACGATGTCGATGGCGCGCCCAACCGCGTTGTCCTGACGCATGGCTACTGGCAACGGAGCTTTGGCGGCACCGAAGATGTCATTGGCCAGTCGTTGACCATCAACACAGCGCCCTACGAGATCATCGGCGTGCTGCCGGCCTCGTTCAGGTGGCTCAACACCACGCCGGACGTCGTACTGCCGCTGCGACTCGCGCGCACGACGACAGTCGGGGGCAACTTCGGATTCCGCGGCGTCGGCAGGCTCAAGCCGGGAGTGACGATTGCGCAGGCCAACGACGATATCGCCCGCATGATTCCGCTCGTCACCGAACAGTTTCCGCTCGACACCGGTGTCACGCCAGAGATGTGGAAGAGCATTGGCATGACGCCCAACGTTCGTCCGCTCTCGGAAGACGTCACCGGCAACCTGAGCCGGCCACTGTGGATCCTGCTCGGCATGGCGGTGATCGTGCTGCTCATTGCGTGGACCAATGTTGCCAACCTGCTGCTGGTGCGCGCCGAGGCTCGCCAGGGCGAGCTCGCCGTTCGTCAGGCACTCGGCGCCGATCGGCGTCGCATCGCCGGCGAGCTGTTGTCTGAGAGTGTGACGATGGGGCTGGCCGGCGGCGCGCTTGGTGTCGTATGTGCCGCCGTTGGCGTTGCGCTGTTGCAGCGAATGGCCCCGACGGCCCTTCCTCGCGCGGCTGACATTGGCATCGACGTGATCGTGCTGCTCGTCACGCTCACCGTCTCGATCGTGGCGAGCCTGCTGTTCGGCCTGCTTCCGGTTCTGAAATTCGGCGCACCGAACATCGCGGCGTTGAAGGAAGCGGGTCGATCCACGAGCGACGCACCTGGGCGGCACCGGACCAGAAACGCTCTCGTCGTCACGCAGATTGCGCTCGCACTCGTACTGTTGATTGTGTCGGGGCTGATGGGACGCACCTTCGTAGCGATGCGCCAAGTGGCGCCGGGCTACGCCGGGCCTGCCGAGGTGCAGACGTTCAGTATCGCGCTCCCGGTCGCTGTCGTTCGTGATCCGACGCGGGTGACGCCGATATATGAACAGATCGCCGAGCGCTTGACGCAGGTCCCTGGCGTCGCCACCGTCGGTCTTGCCAACAACCTGCCGATGGACGCCAGCCAGGTCTTCGGTCCGGTCTTTGTTGAAGATCATCCTGTTGAAGGTGCGGGGCCTGGGCGCCGCGTCAAGTCGATCGGCGCTGGCTACCTCGAAGCGATGGGCACGCCGATCGTTGCCGGACGCACGATCACCTGGACCGATATTCGCCAGCTGACGCCGGTCGCCCTGGTGTCCGAGAACTTTGCCCGCGAGTACTGGCAGGAACCAACGCGCGCACTCGGGAAGCGAATCGGCGGGCTGCCAGGGAAGTGGTACGAGATCGTTGGTGTCGCAGGAAACGTACGAGAGGTGGGGCTCAATCAGCCTGCGCCGACGGTTGTGTTCATGCCGATGGCCAACCGCGACTTCATGTTGCGCACCATGTCATACGTGGTGCGCTCGAATCGTGCCGGGTCGCCTGGCTTCCTGCGCGAACTGCAGCAGGCGGTGTGGTCGGTCAATCCGAATGTGCCGTTGGCGAAACCGCGAACGCTCGAAGAGATTCAGGCCGCCTCGATGTCGCAGACCTCGTTCGCGCTGGTGATGTTGGCGGTCGCCGCCTGCGTGGCGCTGCTACTGGCGCTTGTCGGCGTCTACAGCGTGGTGTCGTACATCGCCGCAGGGCGGACTCATGAGATCGGTATCCGCATGGCGCTCGGTGCCCAGGGCCGCGATGTGCGCGCGCTGCTTCTTCGGCACGGGCTTTCGCTCTCGCTTGTCGGCGTTGCGGTAGGCATTGGCGCGGCCCTGCTGGTCACGCCGGTGACGTCGCAGCTGCTGTACGGGGTTGGCCCCATGGATCCGCTCACCTATGGTGCTGTGGCCATCGCCCTTGGCGCGGTCACCGTGCTGGCGTCGTATCTCCCGGCACGCCGGGCGGCACGCGCGCAACCTCTGCGATCGTTGCGGTCGACGCCATGAGCAAGCCTGATGTCGCGACGACACGCATGCTCGTGGCTGCGTTCGTGGTCGTGGCAGTGCTGCTCGCTGGCGCACGCCTGGCGTGGAGTCAGCCGAGGGAGGTTGGGTTCCGCGTCAACAGCAAGAGCTGGGTGAAAGGGTCGACCTTCGATCTGGAGGCGTTCCGGTCGCGTTGCCTCGATGCCGGAGTGGAACTGGTCGCGAGTGACCGTGCCGCGGCGGGCACTCCTGCAATCGTCATCGACTACGAAGAGGCGCGCGGCTCGGGTTTCAGCCCGTTTGGCGTCGGCAATCCAGTCGGCTGGGGCACCGACATCGAGTTTTCGCTGAAGTTTGCCGCAGATGGTGGCAAGAAGCCGGCGCTGACGATCGAGGAGAAGGCCGAGACGCCGGCAGGACTCGAGCTCGAGCAGTTTCATGGCGCCGCGCGAGAAGCACTGGCGCGCAGTCCAGCATTTTCACTGGCATGCAGCGCCGTCGCTGGCATCCTCGGCGACCGCGAACAGTTACAGCGCCTCCAGCCATGGGCAGTGTTCGATCGTCGGGCCGTTGCGATCCTGTCGTCGGCGCATTTCACACCGAGCTCTGACGAGGAGCAGGCCTACGATGCGCTCGCGCGCCGCGAGTTCGAGCGCCTCAGTGCACTCGGGGAGGCGGCTGCTGAGCCACTCATTCTGCTGCTCGAGAACACTGTCGAAAACCGCGGCGGTTACGGTGTCTTCACGGCGATATCCACCGAAGAGGTCTCGACCCTCACCAAAGCCATTGGCGTATTCGCCGGCCTCGACGATGAGGAACGGACGCGGTCTGTGTTGACCACGTTTCTCAACGATCACTCGTCGGCGCAGACCGAGCCGGATCCGCCAGTCGGCCCGGCAGTTATTGCTGCTTTGCGTGCGCTGGGCAGTGCCGGCACACGCTTCACCCTGCCATTCCTGCAGGAGTGGAGCCGTGGCACCTCAGTGCTGGCGCGCGAAGCGCAGAAGGCCGCCGCGGCGGTCCGCCAGCGAATCGAGTTCTAAGTGTCTTCCGGAGGGTTCATGCTGCGCATCGTCTCGCTCGCGTCGCTCAGAACGGTTGTCCTGGCGTGGGTGGTCTCGGGATTCAGCGTGTCCACGAGCGCGGCACAGGACTCCGTGGAGACGGTACTCGGACGCGCCGGCGTCTACGCCACGCAGTTCCGTCGGCAGTTGTCGAACCTGGTCGCCGAAGAGACTTACGTGCAGGACATGCGAGTCCCGATCGGAGTGGTCAGCACCGCCGGCACCCACGGCGAACCCGTCCGCCACCGCGAACTGAAGTCTGACCTGCTGATGATTCGCCCGGCAGAGCGTTACGTCGAGTTTCGAGACGTGTTCGAGGTCGACGGCAATCCGGTTCGCGACCGTCAGAATCGTCTTGCCTCGCTGTTCCTCTCGGACAAGGCGAACAACGCCGAACAGGTCGAGAAGATTGCACAGGAGAGCGCGCGCTTCAACATCGGGAATGTCTTCCGCAACTTCAACACGCCGACGCTGGCGCTGCTGTTCCTCGAGCCGGAAACGCGCGATCGCTTCCGTTTCAGGCGAGTCGATGCGAAGAAGCCACCGTCACTGGCGAAGGACTGGAAGCTCGCCGGACCGGATGGCGCTGTTGAGCCCGATCGCATGTGGGTGCTGGAGTATCGCGAAGTGCGACCCAAGACCGTGATTGGTCGCTATGGAGGCGGCGACATGCCGGCCACGGGCCGGTTCTGGATTGATGCGCCGACCGGCCGGGTGCTGGCCTCGGAGCTGATCGTCGGCGATCCGATGATGCAGTGCACCATCGACGTCCGCTACGGCGGCGAGACGATCAGGGGCCTTGCCGTGCCTGCCGAAATGCGCGAGCGCTACGTCAACAACCGTGACCGCATCGCGACCACCGGCACGGCCACCTATGGCCGCGTGCGTGTATTCGGCGTGGCGACGGATGAAGATATTCCGCCGCCGGAGCCGAGGCCGCCGGCCGCCAAGTAGTGCGGGACGTGTGTCGTGCGCGACACACGCCCGCGTCACACTCAGCGCAGGTCGAAGCGATCGAGCGCCATCACCTTCGCCCACGCATTCACGAAGTCGCGCACGAACCGCTCCTGGCCGTCGGCCGACGCATAGAACTCCGCCAGGGCGCGCAGCTCCGAGTTCGACCCGAAGGCCAGATCCACCGGGGTCGCCGTCCACTTGACCTTGCCGGTCGCACGGTCGCGCCCCTCGTAGATGCCGTCGGTCGTGGCCGACTTGCTCCACGCGGTCGACATGTCGAGCAGGTGCACGAAGAAGTCGGGGCTCAAGGTCCCCGGTCGATCCGTGAACACGCCATGCGCAGTCTGTCCGGCATTGGCGTTCAGGGCACGCAGGCCTCCCACCAGCACGGTCATCTCGGGAACGGACAGCGTCAGCAGGTTCGCCCGATCGACGAGCGATTCCACCGGAGAGAGCCGCTGACCGGCGCGGAAGTAGTTCCTGAAGCCGTCCGCGGTCGGCTCGAGCGGAGCGAACGAGGCCACGTCCGTTTGTGCGGCGGACGCATCGGCGCGCCCCGGCGCGAACGGCACCGGCACGGCGTAGCCGGCCTTCTTCGCGGCCTGCTCGATCGCGGCAGTGCCGCCCAGCACAATCAGGTCGGCGAGCGAAATCTTCTTCCCACCGGCGCGAGTCCCGTTGAACTCTTTCTGGATTCCCTCGAGACGCGCCAGTACTTTCGTCAGTTCCGCCGGCGTGTTGGCGTCCCAGTCTTTCTGAGGCGCAAGCCGGAGGCGCGCGCCATTGGCGCCACCGCGCATGTCAGTGCCGCGGAACGTGGCCGCCGACGCCCACGCCGTTCTGACCAGCTCGGGGCTGGTCAGCCCCGACGCCAGGATCGTGGCCTTCAGCCGTGCGAGATCGCGGGCATCGACCTGCGGCTGCGTGGCACGAGGGAGCGGGTCCTGCCAGATCAGCTCCTCGGCCGGAACCTCCGGACCGAGATAGCGTGACCGCGGACCAAGGTCGCGGTGCGTCAGCTTGAACCACGCCTTGGCAAATGCCAGCCGGTATTCCTCCGGGTTCTCGGCGAAGCGCTTCGCGATCTTCCCGTAGCTCGGGTCGAACCTCAGGGCCAGGTCGGTCGTGAACATGATGGGCGCGTGGCGCTTCGATGGGTCGTGCGCATCCGGCACCAGGTCCGCGGCCTGGCCATTCGACGGAATCCACTGGGTGGCACCGGCGGGACTCTTGCTCTGCACCCAATCCCAGGCGAACAGGTTGGTCAGGTACTCCGACGTCCACATCGTCGGCTTCGATGTCCATGCGCCTTCGAGGCCGCTCGTCACCGTGTCGGCCGCATTGCCCTTGCCGCAGGTGTTCGCCCAGCCGAGGCCCTGTTGCTCGATGCCGGCAGCGGCCGGCTCGGGGCCGACGCATCCGGTGGGAGGGGCAGCACCATGCGCCTTGCCAAAGGTGTGACCGCCGGCGATGAGCGCAACCGTTTCCTCGTCATTCATCGCCATGCGACCAAACGCCTCGCGGATGTCCTTGGCGGC
>CADEEX010000037.1:5130-10884 GCA_902826465.1 uncultured Acidobacteriota bacterium | reverse complement strand
ACCATCAGGTCGGCCCACGAAAGCTTCTGCCCGTACTTCTGCTTCACCGGCCACAGCAGCCGACGCGCCTTGTCGAGATTGGCGTTGTCGGGCCAGCTGTTGAGCGGCTCGAATCGCTGCTGGCCGCCGCCGGCGCCGCCGCGCCCGTCCGCCACGCGGTAGGTACCGGCGCTGTGCCAGGCCATGCGGATGAAAAACGGTCCGTAGTTGCCGTAATCGGCCGGCCACCACGCCTGAGAGGTGGTGAGCACCTTCCTGATGTCTTGCTTGACGGCGTTGAGGTCGAGGCTCGCGAACGCCTTCGCGTAGTCGAACTGTTCGCCCTGCGGATTCGACTCGACGGCGCGCTGCCGGAGCGACGACAGATCCAGTTGGTCGGGCCACCAGAACTGGTTGGACGACCGATCACCCTGTGCGCTGACCGCAGGCGGCGACATCAACGGTAACGCCGCCGCTGCGCAGACGGCAATCCACCTCTTCAACTTGCTCATGGCTTCTCCTTGAATCGAACAACAGGTTCGCTCCGAGCACTGTATGAGGGTTGGAAGGATAGGTCCAAGGCTTTGATACGATTCCTTCCATAGGTATTGCCTATTTCTTGTTTGGTGGAGGTTCAGGCACGCCGTGGAAATGCATCAGCTTCGTTATTTCGCCAAGGTGGCCGAATTCGGCAACGTGACGCGTGCGGCCGAGGCCTGCCACGTGTCGCAGCCGTCGCTCAGTCAGCAGATCGCCAAGCTCGAGCGCGAACTCGGCCAGCCGCTGTTCGAACGCCTCGGTCGAGGCGTGCGGCTGACGGACGCCGGTCGGCTGTTCAAGCGCTACGCCGACCAGATTCTGAGCCTCACCGAAGACGCCTGTACCCGCGTCGCCGACACGCCAGACTCAGGGCGGCTGATCCTCGCCGCCATCCCCACCATCGCGCCCTACTTCCTGCCGGCGGTGCTGACAGGCTTCGCCAGGGAGTGCCCGAAGGCGCAGATCGAGATCGTCGAAGACACCACCGCCAACATCCTGCGCCTGCTCGCCGAAGGTGATGCCGATCTGGCGATTCTGGCGCTGCCGATTCAGGCCGAACACGTGCACACGAAGACGCTGTTCACCGAGGAGCTGCTGGCCGTGCTGCCGAGCAGTCATGCGCTGGCGAAGAGGCCGAAGGTCGGGCTGAAGGATCTGGTGGCCGAACCGTTTGTGGTGCTCAACGAAGCGCATTGTCTCACCCGGAACACCATGAGCTTCTGTGAGCGGCATGCGGCGTCGCCCTTGATCACGTCGAAGGGCCAACAACTGCTCACCGTGCTCGAACTCGTCAGGCTGGGACAGGGCGTGTCGCTCATCCCGGCGATGGCGGTGCCCAAGGGGCGCGACAAGGGGCGCGAGTACCGCTCGCTCAGCGGCGATCGTCCGTCGCGGACCATCGCGCTGGCGTGGAACCGGATGCACTACCAGACCCAGTTGTTCAAACGCTTCGTGCAGTTTCTTTCAGACAGTCCGCACTGACACGTCGACGGAACTCGATGACGTGAACGCTACGCTTGCTCTTGTAGCAACGACGCGAGCCATTCCTGTGCGCGAGCCTTGAGGCCACGCCGTTTCCAGAGGTCGAAGGTGACCGGGGTGCAGCCGTCGACGTCCTCGAGAAAGATGTCGTGGAGCTGACGGGCCAGGTCTGAGTCGGCGCAGGAGATGTTGCTTTCCTCGTTGTGTGCAAACGATCGGTTGTCGAAGTTGGTCGTGCCGACCGTCGACCAGAGCCGATCGACCACCATCGTCTTGTGGTGAAGCATGCTCCGGTTGTACTCGAGCACCTCGATGCCGGCCTCGAGCAAACGACCGAACAGTCGGACGCTGTTGTGGCGCGCCAGCCAGTTGTCATTCCGTATGCCCGACACCATGATGCGTACCTCGACGCCGCGCCGCTTGGCGTCGAGCAGGATATCGATGGCCACAGCGTCAGGAAGGAAGTATGGATTGGCGATGAAGATCGAATGCCTGGCGCAGACAATCGACAGGTAGTACATCGTCCGCACGACCGAGTGCCCCATTTCCGGAGAACTGAGCAGCGTCTGCAGCGCCAGCGAACCTGGCGTGCCGGGCGCGGGATAGTAATGTTCGCCGGTCACAAGCTCGCCCGTGGTCTGTTGCCAGTTGTGCGCGAAGCCGGTTTGCAGCGGCACCACCGCGGCGCCCTCGATGCGGATTTGCAGGTCTCGCCACTCGTCAGGCCCCCTGGCGTCGCCCTTCCAGTGGTCCGCAATGCCCGCTCCGCCAGTGAAGGCGACCCGGCCATCCAGGATGAGTGACTTGCGGTGCGTCCGGTTGTTGAACCGGCCCAACGTGTACCAGTGGATGCGGTTGTACCAGGCGATCTGACAGCCGCCATCCTTCAGCGTCTTCAGAATCTCCTCGCCGATAGACGCCGATCCGACCGCGTCGAGCAGGATCTTGACGGTGACACCGCTCCTGGCGCGCCTGGCGAGTGCCGTTGCGAAGACGTTGCCAATGTCGCCCGCCCAGTAGATGTAGGCTTCGATGGTGATCGAATACGTCGCCTCCTCGATCGCCCGCAACATGGCTGGGTAGAAGGCATCCCCGTTGTTGAGCAACGTCACGACGTTGCCGTGCGTCATCGGACTTCCCGTGGCGCCGGCCAGGGTCGGAAGAAATTCAGGCGCGTCGATGGCGAAGTCGTGATCGAGACCGTAGCGTGGTGGCAGCGCTGCTGGCGCCGTCAGATACGCGATGAGCGTCAGCGTCGTCAATGCCGCGGCCCACCACCACTCGTCGTTGACCACCGCCCACACGGTGAGCATGGCCCACGGCCACCACGACCACAGCAGCCGCCGGAGCCGCGTTCCGATCGACGCCAGCCCCTTCGGCTCGGCGCTGTCCGCCGCGGCATGGCGCCAGCTGTCCTTCGGGGCCAGCGAAAACCAGCCAGCAGGACGACTGACCGGCCTGACCTTGACGGCCTGTGCGCTCGCGGCCATGTTCAGTGCTCCGTTCCTATGGCTTGGGAATTCTGAGCGTGGCGCTGATCATGGCGCTGCCGCTCAGGCCGTAAATGATCGTCAGCGGGTGGAAGCCCGCGACACCGAGGTGGTAGAACCCGAACCACAGGTTGTCGTCGATCCGCTTGGTGAAGAAGGCGACGCCAAGGAGCGCGACAATGATGATGCTCGAGGGGATGGGCGTGCCTTCGAAGTATGTCACCTTGCCGGTGCCTGGATCGGCGAGCGCCAACGCGGTGACATTGAAGCGGGCCAGGCGACTGACACCGCAGATGACGAAGTAGGTGAGGACCAGCATGTCCCACCCGCCGCGCAGCCCCAGTGTGAAGCCGAGAACGGCGGGCGCCACGCCGAACGAGATGACGTCAGCGAGCGAATCGAGGTCGCCGCCGAGCACCGACTGGCGCGTCGGATTGAGGCGGGCGACGTAGCCGTCGAGCACGTCGCACACCAGCGCCAGCGGCAACAGCACGAAGGCGGTCCACAGCAGGCGGCGGTTGTCTTCCGCCAGGTAGTTCAGGCACAGGAAGACACTGATGGTGCCGCACGCCGCGTTGCCCAGGGTGAGGGCATCTGCTGGCGTGTAGGAGCGCACCATCGAGAGATGACGACGTTCGTTGGGCACGGGCGGCCACCTACAAACCTCATGCCTGAGAATTCGGCGCCAGGCCTGCCTGCACTCGTATGTTCAGGGTAATAGTGACGTGATCGCCGCCGACCCATGAATGTTTTCCGGACAGCTGAGACCAATACCTTCCTCGTCCGCGGCGAGTGTGATTTGTCGCTTACCATCAGGAGAGCCGTGTCACGATCAGCGCGCGTGTCCACTCGTCACTGGCACAGCACGTGTCGCGACGCGATGAATGGTGGGCCAGGAGGACGAACTGATGTCACAACCACTACCACCCGGTGAGGTGCTGGCGCTCGAGTCGCTCATCGTGCCGACGCCGCAGGGGATCGCCAGCCGGATCCTCGGCAAAGCCGCCGGCGGCAACATGACGCTCTTCGCCTTCGATGAAGGGCAGGGACTGACGGAGCACTCGTCGCCGTTCGACGCGTTCGTCCTGGTGCTCGAGGGCACGCTGACGCTGACCATCGGCGGTCAGGTTGTTCGGGCCACGCCGGCCAGCATCGTGCGCCTGCCGGCCGACATTCCGCACGCGCTCGAAGCGGCCGGGCCATCACGGATGCTGCTCGTGATGCTCAAGTAGCGCGACCCACCGGACGGCGCTACTTCAATTCGTTGGCGACCACTTCGACGTTCGACTTCAGGCGCGCGTCCGCGATGGTGTAGCCCTTGTACCTGGCGTCGTCGATCTTCCAGGTGGCCGCGATCTCGTCAACGCTCTTGTTGGCGCGTCGCCCCGCCTGCACCGCCGCCACGAAATCCTTGTTGAACTGCGCGTACTCGCGCACGTCGGCCATCGTCATCACGGTGCTGTGCCCGGTGATGACCCGGTCGACGTTGCGAATGCCGTCGGCCGCCTTGAGCAGTGTGTCGCCGATGTCGCGGCCGCTGCCGCCGTTGTTGGCGTCGAGGAGCGGCAGGTTCTTGCCTGAAAAGATGTCGCCGGCATGCATGATGCGGAGCGTTGGGAAGACCACGAACGCGTCGCCGTTGGTGTGTCCGCGTCCGAAGTAATAGAGATCGATCTGATCGGCGCCACGACCGATCGTCATCCGGTCCTTGAACGACCGCTTCGGCAAGCCGCGGCCGCCGTTCTGCGTGAAGATGCTCGGCGTCGGCGCCGCGGTCGAACCGGTGACGGCCGCCATCTTCTCCATGTTCGCCTTGGTGTTGTCCTGCACGACGACGTCGACGGTGGCCGGGAATTCCACGTTGCCACTGACGTGATCACCATGCGTGTGCGTGTTGATGATCATCGTGACCGGCTTCGGCGTCAGTTCCTTGATCTTGTTGAGAATGGGCGTGCCCCATCCTGGATTCTTGGTGTCAACCACGGTGACGCCGTTCGTGCCGATGAACACCGCGGTGTTGCCGCCGCCGCCCTGGCCGGTGAGCATGTAGAGGTTGTCGGCAAGCTTTTCCGCGTTGACGACCTTCGCCGCCGTCTGCGGCGCCTGCAAGGCGCCGATTGGGGCCGACCACCAGCCGATGACGAGCAGGACGCCGAACAGGGTGAGGCGTTTCATGCGATTCCTCCGGGAGAAGACGAGTCCGCCGAGCCAGTGCCTCGGTTCGACACATGATAGGCCGCGGTTCAGCGACTTGGGAGCAAGAACTGCATCAGTCCACGGTCGGACGCGAAGCGCCGTTGACAATGAGAAAGGCGACCGGACCGTTGTCGCTCTCGAGCCTCAGTCCGAGCTGTTGCGGGAGCACGGCAAAGATCGACGGCGCATTGGTGGACTCGAACACGGGAGCGACACCAGGCGGCGGTGGCGGCGGGCCGAGTTCGGCGGTGAAGTCGAAATCGGCATCGTAGTATCCGCTGAGTCCGGTGCTGTCGATCACGGGCCGACCCAGCGCCGGCGCGAGTTGACGCGCGAACGTCGTCATCGTCATCCCGCGGATCGCCAGCTGAGAACGGCCCGACGACAACGGAATGTCTGGCGAGAAACCGAAGTAGTTACACACCGGTGATGGCTGTGGCGTCACCCTCGGCGCGGCGCAGTCGATGGCACTGCGACGGAGGCGCGCATCGGCGTCGCGGTCCTGGCGCGCGGGCCGCAGGACGTAGCGCGGCGCGTCGCGCGTCTCCTCGCGCACCGTCAGCGCGAA
>CADEEX010000037.1:0-5120 GCA_902826465.1 uncultured Acidobacteriota bacterium | reverse complement strand
ACGACTCGAACGGTGGCGCGAGAGTGTGCTCCTGCGGACAAGAACCGGGGCATTCGAAACCTCCTCGCGTGCGGATGGTCGTCCGCGTGACTGGCGTGGCGGTGGCGGTGGCGGACGAGCATCGAGAGATCTGAATGGCGCGCGTGCGGATCGTGCGCAGACTCCCAGAGGTCCGATTCGATCTCCCGTCGCCGGCAATTGGCCGTGTCCTCCGGAAGGTGCCGCGTGTACCGCACCACCCACCAGCGAATCAGCTGGGCCGACCACGGAGTCCGCGTCACGCCGGCGCCAGCCTTCTGCGCGTCGCCTTCTGCGGCTTCGCCTGTCTGGCGTGCGTCAGCGAGGACGCGCTGCGCGCTCCTTCGGCGGTGAGGGTGTAGAGCCGGCGACCCGGACGGCTTTCGCGTGCTGCCACATCGGGGCTCTCCCACTCGCTCGTGAGCAGCCCCATGGACTCGAGGCGGCCGAGCGCGCGGTAGAGCGTGCCGTAGCCGGTCAGTGCTTTATGGTCGGCATGTTCGGCGAGGGACCGTGCGAGCTCGTAGCCGTGAAAGGCGCCGTCGAGCGCCGCTGCGGCGAGGCAAATCGCCTCTTCGAGAGGGACGAGAGCGCCTGCCTACTGTGCCAGTGAAATAGTCATCACCGCAATCGTGTTGGACGCGTCGTCGAGCGTGCCGACGACGCTGACCTTCTGTCCGGCAAACGGGAGAACGGCCTTCTGATCGCTGAGGCGCAGCGAGCGTTTGCCGTCGTACAACAACAGCGTGGCCGCGTGGTAATCCATGCAGGCCTTCGCGCATTCGGCGGCGGTATCGCCCATGTGCATGCCGGCATGATCGGCGTCAGGACACTCGCTGTCGGTGACGACGCCCGAAAACGTCCGCTGCGCCGGCGCTGATTGCAGCAGCAGCGCGACCACGAGCACGAACGTCGTCACCAGCGTGCTCATTCCTGTGGCGGCAACATGATGTGGGCCGACGACAGGCCCGCGTCCATTACCCAGGCGCCGTTCGCCGTGCCGTTTTCTGGAAGGCCGAGTGTGGCGCCGGTGGCCCCGGGTGTGGCCACGGTCATGTGGTGCAGCACATGGTCTTTGTCGGGCCCGTACAGATGATGCCAGATGGAGCCGAACACCGGCTTCACGCGCGTCCCGTTCTTCTCGGCCTCGAGCACGAGGGCGTTGCGCCTGGCGCGATCGCCCGACGCCTCGAACTTGTAGTTCTGCGCGACGCGATCCAGGTTGCCCGCGCTCGTGCACTCAATCGAGTAGGCATTTTGCAGCGGCCAGCCGGACTGGTCGTAGCAGACGATGCCGTTGGTGCTTTTCTTGAGCGTGTCGTAGGTGAAATCCGGTTTCCACTTCAGGACGCCGGCACCCTCCCGCTGGGCGACAGGGGCGCCAGCAAGGATGTGGGCGTAAGGGTCCGTTGGCGACTGAGCGCGCAGGGCAGGAGCCACTGCACACACGGTAAGCGCGAAGACGATGAGTGTTTTCACGGTATGAGCGTAACGCAGGTCGAGCGGCGTCACGCAAGAGCTCAGCGGTGGCGATGCAGGGCCGGTTTCGGTCGGTCGAGAGGGGGTGTATAGTCCGGCACTGAATGGCCATGCCACTACGGGACACACTCACCGCGCTTCTCGTCATGGTCGGCAGCACCACCATTGTCGTTGCGCAACCGGCTCAGCCCCCTGGCAATCCGAGCCCGACCTTCAAGGCGCAGGTCGAATACGTCGAAGTTGATGCACTGGTCACCGATCAGCAAGGGGCCTTCGTGCCCAACCTGACGATTGACGACTTTCAGGTGTTTGAAGATGGCAAACGCCAGAAGATCAGCAGCTTCGCGCTGATCAACATTCCGGTGGAGCGGGATGCCGCTCCCCGCGTCGGCGCGTCGCCGATCGAGCCGGATGTTCAGAGCAATGAGCGCCCGTTTGACGGACGGGTCTACGTCATGCTCCTCGACGATCTGCACGTGGCGTCGCTGCGCTCGCAACCGGTCAAGGACGCGGCCCGGCGATTTATCACGCAGAGTCTCGGCGCCAACGACCTGATGGCGATTGTCTTCACCGGCGGTCGTTCGCAGGATGCGCAGGAGTTCACCAGCAACAAGCGCCTGCTCCTCAACGCCGTCGATCGCTTCGTCGGCCAGAAGCTGCCGTCGCTGACGGCCGCTCGCGAAGACGATCTGCGCAACCAGCGCAACCTTCCGACCTTCACCCCGACGCTGGAGCCTGACGATCAGCTGCGAGCCGGCTACGCTCGATCGATGTTGTCGACGCTCCAGTTCGTTGCCGGGCGGCTCGGGGGGGTGCACGGCCGTCGCAAGACGGTGATGTGGTTCAGCGAGGGGATCGACTACGACCTCACCGAGGTCATGCGCGGCGGCAACGTCCGCGAAAGCGAGTCCGTCGGCATCCTGCAGAATGTTCGCGACGCGGTCGCCGCCGCCGCACGCGCCAACGTCAGCATCTATTCGATCGATCCGCGCGGCTTGTCGACGCTCGGTGACGAGGCGATCGGCCTGCAGCAACCCTCGGAGCGATCGCTCAGCAGGGAACTGCGTTTGCAGCAGGACAACCTGCGCCAGTTGGCCGACGACACCGGCGGCCTGGCGTTCGTCAATCGCAACGACTACAGCGCGCTCCTCGAACGCATCGTCGCCGACAACAGCGCCTATTACGTGCTGGCGTACGACCCGCCATCGAAGAAGCGCGACGGCACGTTTCATCGAATCGAGGTCAAGACCACGCGCCCTGGTCTGACCGTGCGGTCGCGCCGCGGCTACTCCACGGCGCGAGGCAACGTCACTTCGCCGCGCAAGCCGAGCGGGATGCGGCAGGAACTGTTCGAGGCACTCACCAGTCCGCTTCCATCGGCCGGACTCGCGATGCGCGTCTTTACCGCCCCGTTCAAAGGCCCGTCGCCACAAGCGTCCGTGCTGATTGGCATCGAGATGCTGGGCCGCGACCTGACGCTCGAAGGCGGCCGGGTTGATATTTCGTACCGCGCGATCGATGCCTTGGCGAAGGTCCAGGCGGCGAGCAACGATACCCTCTCGCTCGACCTGCCTCCAGACGTCAAGTCGCGGGTCGCGGCCACTGGGCTGCGCGTGCTGAACCGAATCGACATCCCCGCCGGCAGGTACCAGCTGCGGATCGCGGCGCACGACCCCGGGTCTCGGAAGCTGGGGTCGGTTATCTACGACCTGGAGGTCCCCGACTTCCACGCGTCGTCGTTGTCGATCAGCGGTCTGGCACTCAGCTCACTCGCCAGCAGCGCGCTCCTGACCGCCCGCGCCGACGACCAGATGCGCAGCGTCTTGCCGGCGGCGCCCGTGTCACAGCGGATGTTCGCGCGGAACGACGAATTGACGCTGTTCGCTGAGGTGTACGACGCCGTTCGCGACAACGCGCCGAGGATTGACGTCGTCACCACCGTCGCTGTTGCCAACGGGAACGGCGTCGTCTTCCAGCGGAACGAGACGCTCGATCCGAACCAGTTCAAGGACTCGCCGGGCGTCTACGGTTTTACGACACCCGTGCCGCTGTCGCAGATCCCGCCCGGTCACTACATCCTGCGGGTGGAAGCGAGGTCGCGTGCGGGCAACGGCCCAGGCGCCGCGCGAGAGATCCCCTTCGCCATCGCTCCGCCGGCGCCTTGACCATCAACGCCTGACGCGCTGAATCATCCGCACCGCCCTCACACGGCCCATCGCCGCCGAGACCATGACGGCCTGGCGCCTGATGCAGGCTGATGCGCGTGGCCGTGACAGCGGGTTCGTTCGGCGTGGGGCTTTCCATGACGCTGACGGTTGGCGGTTCATGCCCTTCGGATGTACGCAGCGTTATACTGCTGAGCGTGAACGCCAAGCCGCTGCTGCGGGGCGACGCTGCTTGTCGCCGCCCTGCCTGATATCATCCGGAGCAAGAAGGCGGCTCGACGCCCCAGGGATCTCGCTGTCATCGAGCTCCTCGAGACCACGTATGAAGAAACCCGCAAGGCGGGCGGCCAAGCTGGCGGCGCTGAAACGCGAAAGCGACCTCGCTCTTCGTGAACTGATCCGGCGGCAGCTCGCTCTTCCTCCCGCTCGCCGAACCCATTTTCTGCGCAAGCGCATCTCGTTCACCGGAACCGCGCTGTAGCAACCGTCTGTCGCCTTGGTGCGATTGTCAGGAGCGCTGGTTTCTCGCGATCCGTTGCACGGAGGCGACGCCCGTTGACTGATCCTCAGCCAGGCGCACGAACACGGCTTTCATCTTATTGACGCGCGCCACGTAACCCGAGGCGGGGTGCGCCCCACAGCGTTGTCCAGGCCCCAGACGAAAGCCCTGCCGCACAAAACGATCGCCGGCTCCGGCGCCGCACAGATGGATGACGGCCGCAAGGTCCTGTTTCTGGCGGAGCGTGGCTCTCGTGACCCGGTGACGCGTCAGCGCAGTCGCGACGCTGCGGTCCAGGTACGCGGAGGTCAACTCCACCGCGTGCGAAGGCACCACCCGCGTGTACAGGCCGTTGAACCAGCAGGAGTCGACGTCGTTCCACTGTCCTCGCGTGGCGACCGCGTGATCGTGGATGCAGTAACGGCGCGCCTCTGCGAACGTGCCATCGGTGAACTGATACATGCCCACGGCGCTAGACGCAGGTCGATAGATCTCGAACGGATCAGTTTCGAATGACCAGCGCCAATAGGTGCGCACCACAGGATTGCCTGAGCCTTCCACCTGCGCCAGGGCCGCCAGCAACTCGGGCGTCATCACGATCGTCGAATGTTCGCGAAACACCGGCGCATACTGCCGCCAGGTCTCGGCCGGTGTCTTGTAGAGCGCGCCGCTGACGGGGAAAAACAGCTCGGTCGGCTTCCGGGCCACCTGGTAGATCACGTTGACCACCGCCCACGCCGCCACGAGTGCCAGGACGCCGATGACGACTTGAGCACCAGCAGGCGCGCGTCTGAACGTCTTCAGCGACCGCCGCCGAACATGCGCGCTGGGCCAGAGACGCGCGAGTCGATCGCGGCTGCTTGTCGTGCGCGGCGATTTCCGCCTGGCGGACCTGGTCCCCATCGATCCGACTGTCTCACGACTGCGTGGCCCTGAGCCAGCCCGGCCCGCGAGGCCGA
>CADEEX010000036.1 GCA_902826465.1 uncultured Acidobacteriota bacterium | reverse complement strand
GATGAAGGACAAGGCGATCGTCGGCAACATCGGCCACTTCGACAACGAGATCGACATGGCCGGGCTGAAGAAGTACCCCGGCGTCGAGCGCATCAACATCAAGCCGCAGTACGACGAGTTCAAGTTCGCCGACGGCCATAGCGTGATGGTGCTCGCCGAGGGCCGGCTGCTCAATCTCGGATGCGCCACCGGCCACCCGAGCTTTGTGATGTCGGCGTCGTTCACCAACCAGGTGATCGCACAGCTCGAACTGCATCAGAACAAGGGCAAGTACGAGAAGAAGGTCTACATGCTGCCCAAGCACCTCGACGAGCAGGTGGCGCGGCTGCACCTCGATCATCTGGGTGTGAAGCTGACCACGCTGTCGCAGGATCAGGCCGACTACATCGGCGTGCCGGTGAACGGACCGTACAAGCCGGATCACTACCGATACTGAGGCTCGGGGCTCGGGGCTCGGGGCTCGGGGCTCGGGGCTCGGGGCTCGGGACGACGCTAGACCGAACCCGCGGATGGCACTCGCCGTCCGCGGGTATTTTTTTGGGGGGGGCCTGGCCCGCCGAAATTGACGACGCCATCGTCAGGTAATACTCTTACTTCTAGGAGTCTTACATGCGCATTACCAGCAAGGGCCAGGTCACGATCCCGATCGAGATTCGACACAAGCTCGGACTCCTGCCAGACACCGAAGTCGAGTTCGTCATCGACCGCGATGCGGTTCGCCTCCGTAAGGCGACGCAGCCGACTCGCCTGTCACGTGGTAAAGCACTCGTCGACCACATGCGCGCAAAAGCGACACGCCGGATCACGACCGACCAGATCATGCGGCTGACGCGTGGCTGAGCGTCATCGCCTGTCGACGATCGGCACGCTCGTCGACAGTAATGTACTGCTCGATGTCATCACCGAAGACGACGAATGGTTCGAGTGGTCCGCCTCGAGGCTGGCAGAGGCGGCCGACCGCGGCGCACTCTTCGTCAACCCGCTCATCTACGCGGAGGTCGCGGCAGGCTTCGAGCGGATCGAGGATCTCGACGACGCGCTGCCATCGTCGTACTACCGCCGGGTAGCGTTGCCGTGGGAAAGCGCGTTCCTGGCGGGTCAGTGCTTCGTGCGCTACCGCCGCCGCGGTGGCACGCGCGGCTCCCCGATGCCCGACTTCTACATTGGCGCCCACGCGGCAATCGCCGGGCTCACACTCCTGACGCGCGACGCGGAGCGCTACCGCGCATATTTCCCGACGCTGCATCTCGTCGCCCCATAGTCAGAAACAGGCGGCCCGCGTCAGTCCTGACTCGCTGACTCCTTTCGGACCGTCAGCTTGGACACCGTTTCCGTGAAAGCGGGACTATCTCGAGACGCGGGCGCGGGCTCAGGCGCGGGAGATCTTCACGACGCGCCGCTGCCAAACCAGCGCTGGCGGCGGCTCGTGCCGAACTGGGTCTTCTCGGCAACCAGCGCTTCGGAGGGCGATTGAAATGTCCCCGTCGGCTTGGGGCCGCTGAAAAAGTCGACGTCGACGCGCCCGACCTGGCCGTGCCCGAACTCCAGATAGCACGCGCCCTGGCCCTTGTAGCCTTCGGGAGGCGCCGTACCCTGGACCCGCGCGATGATCGCGGCAGCGACGACTCGCGCGGCACCTTCAGCGAACACGCCGGCCTTGGGCGTACCCACGCCGTTCACATCGCCCACCGCGTACACACCAGCGATGCTGGTCTCGAGTGTCTGCCTGTTCACCGCCACCCAGTCGTGCGGGTGCGCCGCGAGACCGGAGTCGACGACCACTTGCGGAACCCGGTGGACAGGGATCCCAAGGAATAGGGCGTACGGCAATTCCCGACCATCACTCAACACCGCCACCTTGCGTGCAGGATCGAGTGCTTTGACGAGTGCGTCCTTGACGAACGCGATGCCACGTTCGGCAAACGCCGCGAGCACGGCGCGCGAGGTGTCGGGCGACGGCGGAATCGGCGTGCCAAACGGCATCACCAGGGAAATTTCGACAGCGTCACGACGCCCGCGTTCCGTGAGGTAGTCGTGGAGCAGCAGCGCCGTCTCACTCGGAGCCGGCGGACACTTGAACGACTTGCCGCACACGCCGATGACGACCGGCCCGTGCTCGAATGCCGGCAGCACCTCGCGGACGCGTTCGGCGCCTGGTACAGAGTAGAACTCGTAGCCGTCCTCGTCGAGGCCAGGGGTGGCGCGGGTGTCGTAATCAGCGCCAAGTGCCACGACCAGGATGTCGGCGTCGAACACACCCGCGTCGGTCGTCACTCGCTTCGCCGTCGGATCAATCGACTGGATCGCGGCCTGCACCACGCGAACGCCAGGCTTGACGATCTGTCGGTAGTGATGTCTGACGGCAGTCAGCGGCTGCCGTCCAAACATGACCTCGAGCTTCGAGAAGCCGAACACAAACGCGTCCGACTTGTCGACAAGGACGATGTCGACCTCGTGCGTCAGCGTCTCCGAGAGGATGGTGGTCAGCTCCAGCCCGCCAAAGCCGGCACCAAGGACCACGACGCGTGTCTTCGTCATGTTGTCAGCGACACCCTCGACTGTCGGCCCGTCTACTTCTTGGCCATCTTCAGCACGTCGGCAGCAATCACCGACTTGTCACCCGACTGGGTCACCTCGCCGGTGATCTCCACCGTGTGCCCCATGTGCGCAATCAGCTTCGCGTTCTTGTTGGCGGCGAGTCCACCACCGACGCGGTAAACCTTGCCATCGGCGGTCAGCAGTGCGACCGGTTCGCCGTTCTTGGCGCACGTCACCTGGCAATCGTCAGGCATCGCCGCAGTGGCCGCCGCCGGCTTGAGGCCGCATCCTTCGTCAACCAGTGTTCCAGTGACCGTCAGCGGCTTGGCATAGGCGGGCGCGCCGATCGCGAGCAGGGCAACAATGGCCGTCAGACCAACAAAGCAGTTCCGCATTGAATCCTCCTCGAGTGGGTTCCGAAGACCCACTATACTGCGACCGGCTGTTTGACAGCCGCCCGAGGCACAAGGTAATCTCCTGACTCATGTTCACGCGCCACCACCACGTGCATCACCATCCGGTCCTTCGGGGCGGGCGGAGTTGTGCGTGATCTAGGTCGAGCGACGCGAACCGACACGACATGCAGCCCCGCCACCCGGCGGGGTTTTTTGTTTCAGGCTGAAGTTTATGGATTTCACAAAACTCGATGGGTTGATCCCGGCAGTGATTCAGGACGCGGAAAGCCAGGAAGTCCTGATGGTCGGCTTCATGAACGAAGAAGCGCTGGCGCTCACGAAGAAGACCGGCTTCGCCACCTTCTTCAGCCGCACCCGCAACAAGTTGTGGATGAAGGGCGAGACGTCCGGCAACCAGCTGCAGGTGGTCGAGATGCTCACCGATTGCGACGATGACACGCTGCTGTTGAAGGTGAAGCGCCTCGGCGACGGCAACGTCTGCCACACGGGCGAACGCACGTGCTTCTACACACCGGTGTCGCGCACGTAGCTACATCACCACATCCCTACATCACCACATCACCAGACCATCTTCCCCATGCCTAAGCTCAAGCTCGGAATTCCGAAGGGTTCACTTCAGGACGCCACGGTGCAGTTGTTCGCACGCGCGGGGTTCAACATCTACGTCAGCTCACGCTCGTATTTCCCATCGATTGACGACCCGGAAATCGAGTGCATGCTGATCCGCGCACAAGAGATGGCCCGATATGTCTCGGACGGCGTGCTCGACGCGGGGCTGACCGGACAGGACTGGATCGCCGAACACGAAGCCGGTGACGGCAAGACCGGTGTCCTCGAGAGCATCGCCGATCTGATCTACGCCAAGCAGAGCTTTGGCAAGGTCCGATGGGTCCTTGCCGCCCCTGAAGACTCGAACATCCGCTCGGCGAAAGATCTCGAGGGTAAGACGGTCGCCACCGAACTCGTGCGCGCGACGCATGCCTACTTCAAGAAACAGGGTGTGAACGTCAACGTCGAGTTCTCGTGGGGCGCCACCGAAGTGAAGCCGCCGACACTGTGCGACGCGATCGTTGAAGTGACCGAGACCGGCTCGTCACTGCGCGCCAATCGCCTCCGCATCATTGACACGCTCATGGAGTCGAACACGCAGCTCATCGCCAACAAGACGGCGCTGGCTGACTCATGGAAGAAGACCAAGCTCGAGAACCTGGCGCTCTTGCTCAAGGCGGCGATTGAGGCACAAGGCCGCGTCGGCATCATGCTCAACGTCAGGCGCCAGGACCTGTCCAAGATACTGAGCCTGCTGCCGGCGTTGCAGCGGCCCACCATCTCGGCGCTGAGCGACGATGAATGGGTGGCAGTCAACACGATCATCGAAGAGCGCACCGTCCGCGATCTGATTCCGAAGCTCAAGGCCGCGCAGGCGCAGGGGATTGTCGAGTATCCGCTCAACAAAATTGTCCTTTAGAGGCTCAGGTCTCAGGTCTTAGGTCTCAGGCAGGTCATGAAGATTATCGACGCGAGCAACAAGCGAGCGCTGAACGCAGTGTTCGCGCGCGACGGCCAGGCGGATCGGGCGTTCGAACGACAGGTGTCGCGCATTGTCGAGCGCGTCCGCGACGGTGGCGACCGGGCGCTGGCCGGGTTCGCGAAGAAGTTCGATGGACTCACCACGGCCATGGAAGTGAGCCGTGAGGAAATGACGGCGGATGCGGCGCGCGTGCCGGTGGACGTGCGCAAGGCGATCGTCGCCGCGACCCGCAACATCGCCCGCGTCGCCGCCAGGCAGATCCCGAAGCACATCGACATCACCGTGCTGCCGGGCGTGTCCGTCGAGCAGCGCGTCGAACCGCTGGCCAGGGTCGGGTGCTACGTGCCGGGCGGACGCTTCCCACTTCCCTCGTCGTTGCTGATGACCGCCGTGCCCGCGCGTGTCGCTGGTGTACGCGAGGTCATCGCGGTGTGTCCGCGTCCCGAGCCAGCCGTCATGGCCGCCGCGCTCGAAGCGGGCGTGACGCGTCTGTTCCGTATCGGCGGCGCGCACGCCATCGCCGCGCTGGCCTACGGCACCGAGTCGATCCCGAGGGTCGACAAGATCGTCGGCCCTGGGAACCGCTGGGTGGCGCAGGCGAAAGCGCGCGTCTCGGCGGACTGCGCCATCGACTTCTTTGCCGGCCCGACCGAGATTGTCGTCGTCGCCGCTGAGGGGAACGTCAACTGGTGGGCGGCCGATCTCATCGCGCAGGCCGAGCACGATCCCGAGGCCCGCTCAATCTTCATCACCTGGAACCGGCGTTACGCCGAGCGCGTCGTCCAACGCGTCATGAAGGTAGCGGCCGGACGCGACATCGTGCAGCAGTCACTGAAGGCGCACGGCTACGCCATCGTCGCCGGGTCGCCGGAGGAGGCCATGGCGCTGGCCAATCGCCTGGCGCCCGAACACCTGGTGGTCGACCGTGAGTCGCTGATCAAGGGATCGATCGTTGCCGGCGCGATCTTCGTCGGCCCCTACACGGCACAGGCGTCTGGCGACTACGCCACCGGCTCGAATCACGTGCTGCCCACGTCTGGAGCGGCGCGCTTCCGCGGTGGGCTCAGCGCGGCCGACTACGTGCGCGTGATGGCGGTGCAGCGCGTGACCCGCGAAGGACTCACGGCACTCGCCCCGACCATCGTGCCGCTGGCCAGAGCCGAGGGGCTCCGCGCACACGCCGAGTCGATCGAGGTGCGGTTGTCATGAACAAGTACGAGAAGCCCGGCGAGTTCTACGACGGACTCCGGCTTCACCAGAACGAAAACACCGGCGGTTGCTCGCCGAAGGTGATCCAGGCCCTCGCTGGCCTGAGCCGCGAGCAGCTGGCCTATTACCCGCCCTATAACGCCGCCACCGAGGTGTGTGCTCGCTACCTCGGCGTCGATGCTGAGCGCCTGACGCTGCTCAACGGACTGGACGAAGGGATCATGGCCGCGGCGATCGGCTATCTGCGCCCCACACCGGACGGTTTCGTTCCCGAAGCGATCATTCCGGAGCCCGCCTTCGAGATCTTTGGCTTCGATACCGAGATCGTGGGAGGGCGTCCGGTCCGGGTCGCACCGAATCCCGACTTCTCGTTTCCGCTCGATCGCGTCGTCGCTGCCATCACACCGCGAACGCGGGTGGTGTTCCTGACCAACCCGAACAATCCGACTGGTGTGTCGATGCCACTGGAGGCGATCCGTGCGGTGGCCGCCGCCGTGCCCGCCGGGGCGATCGTCTTCGTCGACGAGGCCTACGCGGAATTCTCGCAGCGCAGCTTCATTCCAGAACTGCCGGCCTTTCCCAACGTCGTCGTCGGCCGCACGTTCTCGAAAGCGTTCGGGCTGGCCGGCATCAGAATCGGCGCCATCACCGGGCATCCAGACACACTCGAACCGATCCGGCTCGCCGTGCCGGTCTACAGCGTGAACATCGCCGCCGTGGTCGCCGTGCAGGCGGCGTTGAGCGACCGCGCCTACGTCGACGACTACCTCGATCAGGTGCAGCAGTCGAAGGCCTTGCTCTACGCTGCCTGCGATCGCCTTGGCTTACGCTACACGCGCAGCGACGCCAACTTCGTGCTGGTCCACGCGGCGGACCGCGCCGCCGACATCGTCAGGACGGCGATGGCGCACGGCATCTACCTTCGCGACCGATCCAAAGAGCCAGGGTGTGCGGGAGCGATTCGCGTGTCGGCCGGGATCATCGAACATACGAAGCGTTGCATCCACGTCTTCGAGGAGGTGCTGTGCGCCGCGCAGTAGTCGATCGCAAGACCACCGAAACGCAGATCGCACTGGCGATCGGGATCGAAGGTCAGGGCAAGTACGACGTTCGCACCGGCATCCGTTTTCTCGACCACATGCTCGAGCTATTCGCCAAGCATGGCGGCTTCAATCTCACCGTGAAGGCCACAGGCGATCTCGATGTCGATCAGCACCACACGGTCGAGGATCTGGGGATTGCGCTCGGTGACGCCATTACGCAGGCGCTCGGCGATCGCAAAGGCATCAACCGCGCCGGCTACTTCGTGATGCCGATGGACGAGACGCTGGCGGTGGTCGCGCTCGACCTCGGAGGTCGACCGCACACGACAGTCGACCTCAAGGTGCGGACACGCCTCGTCGGCGACCTGCAGACCGAGCTGGTGCACGATTTCTTCGAGGGATTCGCGATGTCGGCCAGGGCCAACGTGCATGTGAAGGTGATGTACGGACGCTCGAATCACCACAAGATCGAAGCGGTGTTCAAGGCCTTCGGGCGCGCCCTGCGTGTGGCCTGTGCCAAAGACAAGCAGATGGCGAAGCTACTGCCCAGTACGAAGGGACTGTTGTAGTGATCGCGTTGATCGATTACAAGGCGGGAAATCTGACCTCGGTGAGGAAGGCGCTGGCGGCGGTTGGCGCCGAGTTCTTTACCCCCGAACAGGCCGAAGACCTCGACCGGGCACGAGGCATCATTGTGCCAGGCGTCGGCCACTTCGGGGCGACGCGGGCGCTGGACGCGGCATGGGTCCGGCGCATTCACGGCCACGTCAGCGACGGCAAGCCGTTGCTCGGGATCTGTCTCGGCATGCAGTGGCTGTACGAATCGAGCGAGGAGGCACCGGATCTTCCTGGACTCGGACTGCTGAAGGGACACTGCTTCAGGCTTCGTCCACCGGCCGCGGATCCCGGCATCAAGGTGCCCCACGTCGGCTGGAACAGCCTCGACATGGTGCGCCCGGACCTCATTGCCAACGGCGTCACCAACCACTCGCAGGTCTACTTCACGCACAGCTACGTCGCGCCGGTCACGGACGACAGCGTCGCCTCAACCTCGCACGGGCAGACGTTTGCTTCGGTCGCGCAGCTCGGCCGTGTCGCCGGCGTCCAGTTTCACCCGGAGAAATCCGGCGAGGTCGGACTGCAGTTTCTGCGCAACTTCCTGCGGACGGTGTTGTAATCGTGCTGTCTAAACGCATCATCGCCTGCCTCGACGTCCGCAACGGCGAAGTCGTCAAGGGCATCAACTTCGAGGGACTCCGCAGCGCTGGTGATCCGGCGGAACTGGCGCGCCGCTACAACCGCGAGGGGATCGACGAACTCGTCATCCTCGACATCACCGCCACGCTCGAACGACGTCGAGCACTCGCCGACACCATCCGCGCGGTCGCCAAGGAACTGTTCATTCCGCTCGCCGTCGGCGGCGGCATCCGCACCGAGGCCGATGCGGCGGCCGCGGTCGACGCGGGCGCCGACAAGGTGAGCCTGAACACGGCAGCGCTCAAGCAGCCCGAGCTGATCACGACGCTCGCCAACCGCTACGGCAGCCAGGCGGTGGTTGTCGCGATCGACGCCAAGAAGGAGGGCGATCGCTACAGTGTGTTCGTTCGAAGCGGCACGAGCGAAACCAATCGCGACGCCGTCGAATGGGCGCGCGAAGCCGAACAGCGAGGCGCGGGCGAGATCCTGTTGACGTCGATCGACCGCGACGGGACCAAGGCCGGATTCCAGTGCGAAATGACCGCGGCGGTCTCGAAAGCGGTCTCGATTCCGGTCATCGCGTCCGGCGGAGCGGGCAAGCTTCACGACTTTGTCGACGTGTTCACGACCGGCGCAGCCGACGCCGCGCTCGCGGCGTCAATCTTTCACTACGCAGAAACCAGCGTCAGCGCACTGAAAACGCATTTACGTCAACACGGAATTCCCGTTCGACTTTAAGCCACCGAGGCACTGAGACACCGAGAGCCAATTTGGCTTCCTGTTTACGGGTCTTCCGCGCGACGTTCCGTGTCTCCGTGGCTCTGTGGCCAATGCCAACATGCTCATTCCAGCCATTGATCTGAAAGACGGCGCCGTCGTTCAACTCGTCCAGGGCGAGCGCCTCGCGATTCGCGACGACGACATCAACAAGTGGGTGACGCGCTTTGCGCACTTCCCCAAGGTGCAGGTGATCGATCTCGACGCCGCGATGGGGCGGGGCGACAACCTGGCCATCGTGCGACGCATCGCCGGTTCCCTCACCTGCCGTGTCGGCGGCGGCATCCGCACCGTCGAACGTGCCCGCGATATTCTCGGCGCTGGTGCAACGGCGGTGATTGCCGGGTCGTCACTCTTCAAGAACGGCGTGCCCGACCTCGAGTTCGCCAAGGCGCTGGCCGACGCCGTTGGCCCCGATCGCGTGATTGCGGCGGTGGACAGCCGCGGTGGTCGTGTCGTCATCCACGGCTGGAAGACCGTGCTGCCGCTGACGGCGGTTGAGGCGGTCAAGGCGCTTGAGCCGTATTGTTCGGAGTTTCTCTACACTCACGTCGACAACGAAGGGCTGATGAAGGGCACCGATATAAACGCCATCCTGGCCGTGCGCCAGGCCACGTCGCGGCGTGTCACCGCCGCCGGCGGCATCACGACACAGGAGGAGATCGACACCCTGCACGCCCACCAGGTCGACTCCGTCGTCGGGATGGCGGTGTACACGGGAACGCTCAAGCTGCCTGAGGCCGGATCGCCCGCGTAGCTCGAACGTTCGCTGTAAGATCGATCGTCCCCGATGGGGAGGCGACTAATCGAGTGAGCACTGCCGTTCAGGCCGACCCGGCCGTTCGATCCCACACCTCGGCCGCGGCTGCCGCGCTGCGGATCGCGACCGACGGAAAATTTCTTCGCGAGGGACACGACCGCTTCCTCGTCAAGGGCGTGACGTACGGCACGTTCGTTCCTGACTCGACCGGTTATCAATTCCCGGCCCTGCCACAGGTCGCCCGCGACTTCGAGTTGATGGCGGCACTCGGCATCAACACGGTGCGTGTCTACACGCCGCCGCACCGGGATCTGCTCGACGAAGCGGCACGTCACCACCTTCGCGTCATGGTCGGGCTGCCGTGGTCACAACACGTGGCGTTTCTCGACGACCGTCGGCTGCGTGGCGAGATCATCAACGACACGTTGCAGCGCATTCGCGAGCTGGCCGATCATCCGGCCGCCGCCCTGTTTGCGCTCGGCAACGAGATCCCGCCGGGCATCGTCCGCTGGCACGGTCGGCTCGGGATCGAACGGTTCTTGCGGCATCTCTATGAAGAGGCCAAAAGCATCGCGCCTGGCGCGCTCTTTACGTACGTCAACTTCCCGCCGACCGAGTACCTCGACCTCTCCTTCTTCGACGTCTGCGCGTTCAACGTCTACTTGCATCGCGAAGCCGACCTGCGAGCGTACGTCGCGCGACTGCAGCACATTGCCGGGCACAAGCCGCTGCTGCTCGCGGAAGCCGGCGCCGACAGCATTCGCGAAGGCGAGGACAGACAGGCCGACATCACGGCCATGCACATCCGCGCCGCCTTCAGCGAGGGCGCCTGCGGCGCGATCGCGTTCGCGTGGACCGATGAGTGGTGGCGCGGCGGATTCGACGTCACCGACTGGAATTTCGGCCTGGTCGATCGTCAACGCGTCGCGAAACCGGCGGCCGCTGCCGTGTCAGCGGCGTTCGCGGATGCACCGTTTCCGCAGCGCAGCCAGGCGCACTGGCCTCGTGTCTCCGTCGTCGTCTGCGCCTACAACGCCGCGGACACGCTCGAAGACAACCTCTCGTCGCTCGAGCAGCTGACCTATCCCGACTTCGAGATCATCCTGGTCAATGACGGCTCGCGTGATGCCACCGGGGAGATCGCCAGGACGCATCCGCGCGTGCGACTGGTCGAGATTGCCAACGGCGGCCTCAGCAACGCACGAAACGTCGGTCTGGCCCACGCCACCGGTGAGATCGTCGCGTACACCGACGCCGACACACGGGTCGACCGCGACTGGCTGACCTACCTGGTGCAGCCGTTCCTCTTCTCCGATGTCGTCGGCTCTGGCGGACCGAACGTGGTGCCAGCCGACGACCCGCCGATGGCGCAGTCCATTGCCCGCGCGCCCGGGGGACCCACCCACGTGCTGCTCGACGATCGCACGGCCGAACATGTGCCTGGCTGCAACATGGCATTCCGACGTGACGCACTGCTGGCGATCGGCGGCTTCAATCCGATCTATCTGCGGGCCGGCGATGACGTCGATGTCTGCTGGCGACTGCAGGCGCGTGGCGGCCGCATCGGTTTCGCCTCGTCGGCGCTGGTGTGGCACCACCATCGCGCCTCGATTCGCGCCTACTGGCGGCAGCAGGTCGGCTACGGCGAGGGTGAGCGCTGGCTGATGGCGCATCACCCGGAGAAGTTTCTCGACGGCCGGATGCTGTGGCACGGCCGCATCTACAGCCCGCTGCCGTTTGTCCGCTCGCTGTGGGGCGAACGCATCAACGCCGGCGTCTGGGGCACCGCCGCCTTCCCCTCGATCTATCGGACCGACGTTCATCCCTTCGCGTTCCTGCCGCACTCGATCCGCTGGCAGGTCTTCTCCATCGTGCTGACCCTGGCCGGCGTCTCCGTGGCCAGCGTCGGTGGACATCAGTGGGCGGCCGCGCTCCTGCTCGGCGCCGGACTCGTCGGCATCGCCGCCACACTGCAGAAGAACCTCTCGTACGCCCTGCGCTCCGACGTCAGGTCGCTGGCCGGCAACCGCACGTGGTACCGGCTGACCGTGGCCTACCTGCACTTCATCCAGCCGTTCGCTCGCATCCGCGGACAGATTCGCGGCATCCTCTCGCCGCCAGAGCTCTCGCATCCCGCGACACCTCCGCAAACCAGCCGGCAGCCTCCACCGACGATGAGCGACGCGTGGCGGGCCTTGCTGCTCCTCTGCGGTTCGGTCAAGGAGGATCGCTACTGGAGCGAGAGCTGGACGAGCACAGACCGTGTGCTCACACAGCTGACGGACTGGCTCTACAAGTCGCACGGCGTGCGAACGCTCGAGATCGACGAAGGCTGGTCCGGCGATCGCGACGTCAGTGTGCTGGCCGGACGATGGGCGTGGCTTGATGTGCGGGCGCTCGTCGAGGAGCACGCTGCGGGCAAAACACTGCTGCGTGTCAGCACGCACCTGCGCCCCACCACACAAGGCGTGCTCAGTGCCATGGCGCTAGCGATCGGCCTCACCGCGTCGGCAATTACCGGCGTGGCGCTGCGCTGGCCGCCGGCCGGCGCGATGGTCGGCGTGGTGGCGGTGGTGCTGGTGGCGATTGCCGCCTGGCGCACCGCTCAGGTGACCGCGCTCGTGCAGCGTGGCATCCGCACCGTCGCCGGGCTGCAGGGCATGACGGCGCTGAAGTCTGGTCCGGCCCGGCCGCCCCTCTATGCGCCCTCGCTCCTGCGCGTCTACGGGCTGCGCACCGCCGCGATTTTTCTGGGGATGATCCTCGTCGTCGGCGCCAGCACCTTCATGCTGCGTGAAGCCGCCACCGCGCGCGTGATCGGTGCGCGGCGAGGCGCCAGTGGGCCGACGCTCGAGGCCGTGCTGAACAGCCCGGGCGGCGTGGTCGTGGCGCAGAACGGCGACGTTTACATTGCCGACTCGAACAACCATGTGATCCGCCGCATCGACCCGCAGAACGACGAGCGCTTCACCGACGTGGTCGGTAACGGCACCCAGGGAAGCGGCTTTGGTGGCGACTTCGATCTCGCGCTGAACGCCAGACTCGACACGCCCGACGGCCTGGCGATCGCACCGGACGGCGACCTGATCATTGCCGACTCTCATAATGATCGGATTCGTCGTGTCGACAAGCAGACGTCGATGATCATCACCATTGCCGGATCGGGCAGCAACGGCTACGACGGCGACGAGAAGCCGGCAACCGACGCCGCGTTGAACAATCCGTCGGCGACCGCGGCGGCGCCAAACGGCGACATCTACATCGCTGACACGTTGAACTACCGCATCCGGATGATCGACCACCTCACCGGCTTCATCCACACGGTCGCTGGCACCGGCTCTCCCGGCCCAGAGCAGGGACCTGTCGGCGACGGCGGTCCAGCAATCGAAGCGACGCTGAACATGCCCAGCGATGTGGCCGTCGCCCAGAACGGCGACATCTACATTGCCGACATGCACCACCAGCGGGTCCGCATGATCGACGCGCGGACGCGCGTCATCACGACCGTGGCCGGCAACGGCAACTGGGGCGACTCCGGCGACGGCGGCCCGGCCATCAACGCCACCCTGGCTGGACCGGCCGGCATTTCGGTGGTGCCAGACGCTGACGGCAAGCGCACCATCTTCATTGCCGATTTCTACAACGGCCGCGTACGGGCGGTTGGCCCCGACGGCACTATCCGTGCGGTCAGCACTGGCAGCCGCGACGGGATCGCGGCACCCACACGCGTGGCCTACGGCACGACACGCGGGCTGGGCTGGCTGTACGTCACTGACCCCAGCAACGACCGCATCGTCGCGTTTCCTATTCCCCGGATCGCCCCGGATCTGGCGCGCACCCGACCGGCACCGGCCACGCCGACGCGTCGCAGGGTGACCGGATGACTGGGACGCCCTCCAACGACACGCGGTCGCTGCTGACGTGGACGCTGTCGTTCCTGCGACCGTACCGCGGCCGCGTGGCGTTGTTGATTGCGCTGCTGCTGCTGCAGATTGCGCTCGGCGCGCTGCAGCCGTGGCCGCTGAAGATTGTCATCGACTATGTGCTTGGCGCACAGGCGCTGCCTGAGCCCTATCGCTCATGGATCGTCAACCTGGCCGGCGACAGCACGACCTCGTTGCTGATCTTCTTCGTCGCGCTCGGCGTCGTGGTCCAGATCGTCAACCAGTTCGCCGCTGCCATCGGGACGCAGGTGCAGGTCGATACCGGCCAGCGCATGGTCTACGACCTGCGCTATCGGCTGTTCGCCCATCTTGAGTCGCTGGGCCTCTACCACCACATCACGACCAGCACCGGTGACGCCGTCTACCGGGTCGACGTCGACGCCTACGCCATCGAGAACCTGTCGATGAGTGGCGTCTTTCCGCTCGCCACTTCCATCATCACGCTGGTCGTCATGTTCGCAATTCTCGTGACACGCGACCTGACGGTGGCGCTGCTGTCACTGTCGGTGATTCCGTTCCTCTTCATGTGTCTTCGCTACTACGCGTCGACGCTGTCGCACCGCGAGGAGCGGGTCAAGGAGCTCGAGTCGAACCTGATCTCGCGACTCTATGAATCGTTCTCGGCAATCCGCCTGGTCAAGAGCTTCGCCAGAGAACCGTACGAAACAGAACGCTACGCGACCGCCGGCGCCCGGACCATGCAGGCGCGCATCAGGGTGACCTGGCAGCAGTCGCTGTTCGGTGTCGTCGTCGGCTCGATTACGATTCTCGGCACCGCCCTCGTCCTGGTCGTCGGCGGCATGCATGTGATGCGCGGTGAGATGACCGTCGGCGACCTGACCGTGGTGATCGCGTATCTTGGCGCGGTCTACGGGCCACTGTCGGCCATTGCCCACACCACGGGACAGCTGCAGGGCGCCATCGCTGGCGCACGCCGCGTCCGCGCGATGCTGGCGCTGACTCCTGAAACGGAGGAAGCCGCCGACGCCGTCAGCGCCGCCACCATCAAGGGCGAGGTGACCTTCGAACACGTCAGCTTCTCGTATCCAGACGGCACGCGGGTGCTCGACGACATCTCGTTCACCGCCAGCCCTGGACAGATGATTGCGCTCGTCGGGCTGACCGGCGCCGGGAAGACAACACTGGTCAGCCTGATTCCACGCTTTTACAAGGCGACCGAGGGTCGCGTGCTCGTCGATGGGGTCGATGTGCAACGGTATCGAGTACGCGAATTGCGCGAAAAGATCGCGATCGTTCCGCAGGAGCCGGTGTTGTTCTCGGGCACAATCGCCGAAAACCTGCGCTATGGGCGCCTCGATGCCTCGGACGGCGACATTGAGGCGGCGGCACGGGCGGCGCACGCACACGACTTTGTGTCGCGGCTGCCCAGGCAGTACGAGACGGCGGTGGCCGAGGCTGGCGGTGGCTTCTCCGGTGGTGAGCGCCAGCGCCTGAGCGTGGCCCGGGCGATCCTCAAGGATGCCCCGATCCTGATTCTCGACGAGCCGACATCGTCACTCGATGCCATTTCCGAAGAGATCGTGTTCAGCGCCCTGCGCCAGTTGCGCGAGGGACGGACGACGATTGTGATCGCGCATCGCCTGTCGACGGTCCGTGACGCCGATTGCATCCTGGTACTCGACCAGGGACGCATTTCGGCGCAGGGACGGCACGAGGAACTGCTGACGAGCAGCCAGTTGTATCGGCGCATGTGTGCGCGACTCTCGGTCGGCAAGTCGCTGGACGACCCGGAGACCATCGACGAGCTCATTGAGGCGACACGGCAATAACCGCATGAAGATCCTGTTCGCGGGCATCATTGCCCGCTATCCGTTCGGTGGTGTCACCTGGTGCTCGCTGATGTACCTGCTCGGTTTACGGGCGCTGGGCCACGAGGTCTTCTACATTGAGGACACCGGCGAAGTGGTCTACGACCCGGTGCTGAACACCCGCTCGATCGATCCGTCGTACGGTACGCGCTACATTCACGAGTCGCTGGCGCCCTTCGGGCTCGAAAGCCGGTGGAGCTTCGTCAACTACGACGGCGTGTATCACGGACAAGCCGCCGATGAGGTGCGTCGCTACTGCGCGGATGCCGACCTGTTCATCAACCTGTCTGGCGGTTCGTGGTTCTGGCGCGACGAGTACGCCAGGATCCCACGCAAGGTCTTCATCGACTCCGACCCGGCATTCACACAACTGGCCATCGCCAAGGCCGAGCCCTGGTATGTGAGGTTCTTCGAGCAGTTCGATCACCTTTTCACGTTTGGCGCCAACATCGGTACGCCGGCGTCGGCCATTCCAGTCGGCGACTTCACCTGGCACAAGACCTGGCAGCCGGTGACCCTCGATCAGTGGCCAACCGACCGGCCACATGGTGATCGCTTCACCACCGTCATGACCTGGCAGATTGAGAGTTTCACCGACGTTGGTGGCAACAAGGACCAGGAGTTCGTGAAGTACATCGATCTCCCGTCGCGCACCAGCCAGCCGTTCGAGCTGGCCATCAATGGCCCGCAGACACTGTTGCGCGAGCACGGCTGGTCGACAGTGGCCGCCATGGACGTGTCACGTTCACTCGACGACTACCGGGCGTTCATCCAGCAGTCGAAAGCGGAATTCGGCGTCGCCAAGCACACCTACGTGCATCATCGGTCAGGGTGGTTCAGCGATCGAACCGAGTGCTACCTTGCTGCTGGAAGACCGGCGCTGGTGCAGGATACCGGCTGGAGTTCGCATCTCCCCTCTGGGGAAGGTCTGCTCGCGTTCTCGTCACCAGACGAGGCGCTCGCCGGCATCGACGCCATCAACAGCGACTACGCCCGGCACGCGCGACGAGCGCGTGAAATCGCCGCCGAGCACTTCGATGCCGCTCGGGTGCTGACGCGACTGCTCGAGATATGCCGCCGCTGAAGATTGCCCACGTCGCGCCGGTGGCCACCAGCGTACCTCCGCGCAAGTCGGGATCCGTGCAGGCGATGACCTCGCTGCTCACCGAGGGTCTGGTCGCGCGCGGACATCACATCACGTTGTTCGCGACCGGTGATTCAACGACCAGCGCCACACTCGCGGCCATCTATCCTCACGGCTACTGGCACGACCCGGCGATGTGGCCGTGGGAACTCTACGAGATGCTCAACATGGCGGCTGCGGTCGAGCGCGCCACCGAGTTCGACCTCATTCACTTCGAGGCGTTCTACTATCCGCTGTCGCTGGCGTTCAGCCGGCTGACGCCGACACCGATCGTCCAGACCGTGCACCACGCGCCGAGTCAGGCGGAGGTCGCCCTGTGGACGCGCTATCCGGACGCACCGTTTATCGCGATTTCTCAAGAGCAGGCGCGCCTGCTCGACGGACTGCATGTCGCGGCGGTGGTGCCGCACGGCATCGACACTGACCGCTTCCGCTTCAGTCCAACCGCGGATGACTACCTGCTCTTTCTCGGGCGCTTTACCGAGGGCAAAGGCCCGCTGCAGGCCATCGAGGTCGCGAAGCGGGTCGGCATGAAGCTGCTGCTGGTGGCCGCCGACGAGCCGTACTATCGCGAGCATGTCGCCTCTCACGTCGATGGCACACAGATCGTCTATGTCGGCGAAGCCGACTTCGACACCAAGGTCCGTCTCTACGGCGGCGCACGTGCGCTGCTCTACCCGGTGCAGGCCGGCGAACCGTTCGGCCTCGTGCTCGCAGAGGCAATGGCCTGCGGCACACCCGTGGCGGCACTCGATCGCGGTGCCGTCCGGGAGGTCGTCGAAGACGGGGTCACAGGCGTGGTGTTCGGCACCGTCGACGAGATGGCAGCCGGCCTCGACCGCGTCCTGACACTTGATCGCGCTGCCGTGCACCGACATGCCGCTCAGCAGTTCAGTGTCGCACGCATGGTGGACGGCTATGTCGACGCCTATCGCGGCATTCTCGCCGCACGTGCCCAGCACCGATGACCGCGACGCTCGCCGGCCGACTCGTGCTCGCCGTCTTCGCGCATCCAGACGACGAGTCGCTCGCCTGTGGCGGCACGCTGGCCCGCCTCGCCGACGCAGGCGCGGAGGTCGTGGTCATGAGTGCGTCCCATGGCGAACGCGGCGGTCAATCCGGACCGGTCCGCGACGACGCGCTCGGGCGTCGGCGCTCTGTCGAGCTCCAGCAGGCGGCGCGCGTGCTCGGGGTCAGTCGATTGTTCGTGTGGGATCATCCCGACGGCGACCTTCGTTGGGCCGGGGTACCTGAGTTTCACGCCGACCTGGTGCTGTTCATGCGCCGGCATCGCCCGGCCTGCGTCATCACGTTTGGCGACGATGGACTCTACTGGCATCTCGACCACGTCGGTGTCCACGAACGCACGACCGCGGCGGTCCGCTCGCTGGGCGACGAGGCGCCCCCGCTCTACTACACGACGATGGCGCGAGGCATGATGCCGGAGTTCGTCCAGACGGCGAAACGCCGTGGCTGGACGCCGCCGCAGAAGGGCTTCTGGAGCCTGATGCCAGAGGTCTTCGGCATCGGCGCCGAACCACCGACGATCACCATCGACGTTGCCGACTGGGTCGTGCGCAAGCTGACCGCGCTGCAGTGTCATCACAGCCAGATGGGCGACGATGCTCACCCGTTGGCACACGTCGACGACGTCGATGCCAGGCGGCTGCTCGGCGTCGAGTACTTTCATCGCGCTGATATTCCTACCACCGGCGCTCCGGTGCTCGAGACCCTATGAACATTGCCCTGCTCGACATCCTGCGCTGCCCGTTTTGCGGCGGCCGGCTTGAACTGGTGGTGACGATGTTTCATCGCGCCACCGGCGACGTTATTCACGACGGTATTCTCGGTTGCCATTGCTGCATTTTTCCCGTCGTCGACGGCATTCCGGTGCTGCATCTGAGAGCCGATGCCATCGCCGCGCGCGACCACATCGACGGCGGCAGGCCGCAGCTGGCGCTCCGCGCCATGGTCGGCCTCGAGGATGACGCCCAGGCCGAGCAGTTCGAAGCGGCGGCCTCGCGGCCCTCGTCGACCTACAAGGAGATTGTCGAAGCGCTGGGGCCAGGATTCGAGGGAGGCTACTTCCTCTACCGTTTCTCGGACCCGACGTTCATCGTCGCCCACGCGGTCGTACGCGCTGTGGCTCGTACGGTGCTCGGCGGTAGGCGACGCGCCATCGACATCTGCGGCGGATCAGGCCACCTGACGCGCGCGCTGCTGGACCTGTCGTCGCCGGCACCAGTGCTGGCCGATCTGTTCTTTCCCAAGGTCTGGCTGGCGCGTCGCTTCACGGCGCCTGGGTGCGATCCCGTCTGCTGTGACGGCAACTCGCCGATGCCGTTTGCACGCGGCGCGTTCGGCTACGCGATGTGCTCGGACGCCTTTCAGTACATCTGGACCAAGCGACTGTTCATCGGCGAGATGGCGCGCCTGGTGGATGGCGCCACGCCTGGCGCAGTCGTCGTCAACCACACGCATAACCAGCTGACCTGGAGCCCATCGCACGGCCAGCCGCTGTCGCCAGCCGGATATGCGGATCTGTTCGAGACACTGCCCGCCAGAATCTACGGCGAGGCGGGACTGTTCGCCGAGGTCGTGGCCGACGGATCGGTCGATCTCGGCCGGCACGACTCAGCGGAGCACGTGAACGGCGACCCGGCACTGACGCTCGTCGCGTCGAGTCACCCCGCCGTGTTCGGTCGACACCCGGCAGCGCCACCACCGGTCACTGGCGAGTACCGGATCAATCCGCTCTATGCGGTGACCGACCGCGACGGCGTGCTGGAGCTGACGCTGACGTTTCCTGACGCGTCGTACGAAGACGAATACGGCGCCTGCCGACAGTACCTGCCAGACACCGCGACACTACACCGCACCGACCTCGACAGGCTTCGGGCCGGGCAGTCGCCGGCCGCACTCGACGAACTCCTCCGGCGCCGGGTCATCGTCGAACTGCCCGCTCTCTACTACTGAACGTTCCTGGTTCCAGGGTTCCAGGGTTCCACCGGCCGTGGAACCGTGGAACCGTGGAACC
>CADEEX010000035.1 GCA_902826465.1 uncultured Acidobacteriota bacterium | reverse complement strand
TCGGACAGATGTAGACCAGCGGCGGCAACTGCGCACCGGCGGCCTGTTCCGCATGGACATGCACCGGCCGCTGGAGCGGCGTGCCGAGGGCCAGAAGCGCGACGATGAGGGCAGCAAGCGTGCTACGCATAAGGACAGTTTACCGGACTCTTTGTGGCTGGGATGCCTCAGAACTCGACCGATTGCTGCTACCTGTTTCCGGATAGCGGCGGCGTCCGCGGCACGGACGAGTGGACTATGATCCAAACCTCTTCCTATGGCGAGCATGAGGCGTACGCGATTCGGCCGAACGGGGCCGGGCCTCGTCGTGGCCCTGCTGGTGGCCTTTGCCGCGCTGGTGTCCGGGCGTGGTGCGCAGGCGCAGCGGCCGCCGTTTACCGTCGTCGAGGCGTCGATCGCGGAGATGCGGCTGGCCCTCGAACAGCGGCGTGTGACGTCGGTGGAGCTGGTCACGCAGTATCTGACCCGGCTGGCGACCTACGAAGACACCCTGCACGCCACGTTGTACGTGAATCGCCAGGCGCTCGCAGAAGCGGCTGAACGCGATCGCGAAATGCGCCTGCGCCGGGTCCGAGGGCCGCTGCACGGCATTCCGATCGCGGTGAAAGACAACATTCACACGACCAACATGCCGACCACCGGCGGAGCGCTCGCGTTCGCTGGCTTCGTACCGCCGTACGAAGCGACGCTCGTGGCCAATCTGAAGGCGGCGGGCGCCATTGTCATCGCCAAAACCGGCATGACGGAGCTCGCCAACTGGGTGGCGGGCGATCCGACACCGATGCCGGCCAACTACAACGCGGTGGGTGGCTTTGGCTTCAACCCCTACGATCCGCGGCGCGACCCGCGCGTGGCCAGTTTCGATGGCCGCCCGGTGTTGAGCACGGGCGGATCGAGTTCCGGCGTCGGCACTGCCGCCAATTTGTGGGCCGGCAACGTCGGCACCGAAACGTCTGGATCGATTCTGAGCCCGTCGAATGCGAACATGCTGGCGGGCGTCAAGCCGACCGTCGGGCGCATCAGCCGCTACGGCGTGATTCCGATTACGGCCGATCAGGACACGCCAGGCCCGATGGCGAAGTACGTCTCTGACGTGGCCATCATGCTCGGCGCGCTCGAAGGGCGAACGCCTGACCCGCGCGATCCCGCGACGAGCGCCTGTCTGCCGCCTCCCGACAACAACTACGTGCCGTTTCTGAAAACCGACGCGCTCAAGGGCGCGCGCATCGGCATTCCGCGCGCGTTCTTCTCCGACCGCGTCGTCGAATCGGGATCGCCGCCGCGCGGCGGTCTCTCGCCTGATCAGGCGAAGACGATGGTCGACGCCATCGCGGTCCTCGAGGCGCAGGGCGCCATCGTCGTTGACCCGGCCAACATCCCGAGCGTGCTCGATCCCGTGCCGGCCAACAACCCGACGCGGTGGAGCAGCTGCTCGGGCAACGATCAGGGACGCGGTCGCGACCAGAGTTGCTCGACGGTGCTGAAGTACGGCATGAAGCGCGACTTCAACCTGTGGCTGGCGTCGCTCGGGCCGACGGCGCCGTTGCGCAGCCTCACCGAACTGGTTGAGTGGAACCGTGCGCACGTCAAAGCGGGTGCACTGAAATACGGGCAGTCGAACCTCGAGATTTCTGACGAAGTGGATGTGGAGCGCGACAAGGCACGCTACGAGGCCGATCGGGTGCGCGACCTCCAGGTGACGGCCGAGCGGGGGATCGACGCCGCGATGAAGGCCGAGCGGCTCGACGCGCTGTTGTTCCCGGGATCGAGTGCGGCCGCGCTAGGTTCGCGACCTGGCTATCCGACCGTGATCGTGCCGTTCGCGCTGATTGCCAACGTGCCGGGCACACCGTTTCCACCTGGCTTCGACGCGAAACCGGCGCCGTACGGCGTGAGTTTTACCGGCATGGCCTGCAGCGAGCCGAAGTTGCTCGCCCTCGCCTACGCATTCGAGCAGGCCACGAAGAAACGCGTGCCGCCGACGGGCGCGCCGTAGCGAGTCACGCATGAAGAGACTGCTGTTCCTCCTCACGTTCTTTCTCTCGCCGATGCTGGTGACGGCGCAGTCGCCTGCGAGCGTGTCGATTCACGTCAAGGAGCCCGCCGGCATTCGCCGCAGCGCCTTCCCGGCGACGGCTCGCGTGAGTCTGGATCGCGGACGCATGTCCGACTCGACGCCGGCGCGGTTGCTGTTGAACGGGACGGCGGTGCCCGCGCAGGTCACACCGACCGCACATTGGCCTGATGGATCGGTGCAGACACTCGACGTCGATTTCAACGCCAGCCCCGGTCCCAATGAATCGCTCGACTTCGTCTTCGAGTACGGCAGCGGCGTGACGCCTCCGGCGCCTGGTCGCGGGCTGACACTGGCGGAACTCGGTGATGCGATTCAGGTCGGGAACGTCCGCTTCTCGCGCATGGGCCAGCCGTTGATGGCGTCGGTGAAGTATCGCGACGAAGCGATCGGGAGCGGAGCGAACGGTTTTCAGGTGACCGATTCGTCGGGCACCGTGCTCAACCTTGCCGATGCCACAGACCTTGCACTGGTGGTCGTGAAGCGCGGACCGCTCGTGGCGACGCTGAAGTACACCGGAACGCTGTTGGTCGGCGGCACGAAGACGCCGTTCACGATGAGCGCCGAGATGCCGAGCAGCAAATCGTGGATCAAGCTGTCGGCGTCGGTGGACGACTCAGCGCGCCGGGTCAAGAGCCTCGCGCTGACAACGCCGCTGGCGCTGGGGCCGCTTCCCTGGGTGTGGGATTTCGGGACCGCGCGCTGGACCTACGGTCAGCTGCGGAACGCGACCGATACCGTGACGTTCACGCAGACCTCACGTGGCGGCACGGCCGAATGGGCGGTGACCACCAACGCCGGTGGACGAGAACAGATCGCCGAATCGAACACGCTGAGCAGGATGCCGTTCGGCGGATGGGCGCACGTGCAAGGAGGCAAGGAGGTGGTGGCCGTGGCGGTTGAAGAAGCCGCCGGCTTCAGCGGTGTGGTGCGGATGACGCAGAGCGGTGGCGGGGACGCGCGTGTCGAGTTGAGCCCCGCGACACCTTCGACACGTCACACGCTGACGGTCTACGAACACTTCGTCTCGACACCCGTGCAGATCGGCGCCGCTACATCACCAGCGGCCATTCTCGCCCCGCTCGTCGTCACCGTCGACCCGAAGTAGCCCTTCACATCGCTATATCGCTACATCGCTACATTTCCTACTCCCACCCCGCGTCCGGAATCGGTTTCGCTTCGACGATCTCAATCGACACACTGTCCGGTCCCGTGATGAAGAAGCTCTTGAACCCTTCCGGCTTCACCGTGATCGGTTCGGCGATGGTGATGCCTGCCTTCTTCATGCGATTGAAGACTGGCTGAATCTTCCGGTACGAGAACGCGATGTGGTCGAGGGCGTGGCCCTTGGTGGGATTGATCGTAGTGATGGGCGCATTGCCGGCCCAGAGCGGCGGCACTGGTGCAGCGGTCGGCTGCCGGAAGACCACGAAGTTGACGTTGTCGACCGGCAGCAGTGCGCCACTGCCAGCGCTTGTGGCGTTCGGTTCGGCGATGTACGGTTCGTTCGGGTTCGTGGCCGTACCCGCAGGCGGCGTTGCCGCGCGAATGCCGATGCCGAAGGTCTTCGCGTACCAGCGGACCGTCGCCACGGGGTTGGCTGACACCAGATGCACGTGCCCGAAGCGATGATTCTGATAGCCGCTCCAGATCTCGAGCACTTCGTTGTCCGGGCCGTACGGATACATGTAGGTGTTGTTGCCGAGCGGCGACACCGGCGTCTGAAAGCGCATGCCCTTGCCGGTGAGCGTGTTGTACTCGCGCGGCCCGTCAACCCCACCCCAGCCGACGTGCCACAGGCCGGTGGTCAAATCGGCCGGCGCCGGCCGCGTCACCTTGTTGAAGAAGATGAATGAGCGCTCCGTGAACACCGCATCGACCCGGCCGCCAAAGCGTGTGGGCACGCCGCCGAGCATGTCGCGATAGAACGCGACCGATTGGTCGGGCGCAATGGCGTTGATGTGGAAGTGGTGGAAGTGCACATCGTTCACGCGCTCTGCCGCGAACGCCGTTGCACCGATCCACAGAGCCAGGAGTCCGCCGCCGAACAGGACGCGCCGCACGTTCACCTCCTTGGATGAGCGCGCATGTTAACACTGGCTTACGGCTTACGGCTCAGGTCTTAAGTCTTAAGGCTTAAGCCTTGAGTCCCGCCCTTCGACCTACTCAGGGCGGCCCGAGCAACGTCGAGGGCCGAGCTCCGCCCGTGTCCCCGATCGTCCACCGCTCATTCCTGAACGAGACCGTGAGCGGCCGTCGATCCGACGAGCCGTCGGTATCCGACGGGCGAACCGGTTCGCCGTCGGCGGCAAAGGTGAGCGTGTGATTGCCTGGCGCCAGTGTCCAGGGCCCGAGCGTCACGTCCTTGCGCGCCATGCCGACCTGCACTTCGCTCGGTACGCCACTGTCCATGGTCACCGTGACCCTGCGTGGCACACCCATCGGCACGAGGTTCACCGACAAGGTCGCCACCTGTGTTGTGGTGGTGGTGTTCCGCACCGTCCACGTGCCCGATGGCCCCATCCATTGCCACCAGTCGTCGCCGCTGTGTTCGTAGCCGAAGAACCCGGAAGACGACACGGTCACCACCGCGGGCGGTGTCTGCGACACGGCGTAGATGTCCGAGTCCCAGAACTCGTGTGCGAGCGTCAGACCGACGGGAAGGGGAGTGGGCAGCTTCGATGCCGCCGCGCTTCGCCGCACCAGCACCTGCGCCACGTTCATGCCGGCGAGCTTCATGCCCAGTTGCGGATCGCCGCAGTTTGGCAGTGTGCTCCCGAGGAACAGCACCTCGCGCTGCATCATCCAGGGGATCTGCGATTCGGTGGCCGTGCCAGGGTAACAATCGAGCGTGCGCCCCTCATCCGGCATCGAGGCCAGCCAGCGATGCGCCGAGGTCGGCAGCACGTCGTGCGCGCGGGCGGGCAGCGGCCAGTACTCGAACGCCGCCACCACCAGCAGCCCACTGACGATGCGTCGTCCGATGGTTGAATGCTGCGCCACCAGCATCGCGCCGGCGCCGGCCGCGAGCGACACCATCAACTGCGTGACCAGGCCAAACCGGCTGTAGAGCCGAAACATCGGCGCGACACGGAAGATCAGGCAGCCAGGTGCCATCGTCGTGGAGTCGCAGTTGCCTGAGGCCGGGCCCAACGACACCAGCGCGGCGACGAGCGCAACGACGATGGCCGCTGGGACGAAGCGCCACTGCGGCTCGTTCTTCCACCTCGCGATGGCGACGACCATAGCGGCGAGCGCCAGCGCCATCAGCGCGTATCCAAGATAGAGCTGCAGTTCCGTGAGCTGCAGGTTGATACCGGCGGCGTCGAACACCGCGTCGCCCTTGGCGCCGAGCCAGCGATGATCGACCGGTGGTGTGAAATAGGCCCACCACCGTCCGCGATAGAACGCGATGTCGTCGAGCGGAATGCCGAAGCGACTGGCATCCACGAACAGTTCCGGCCGATAGATCCAGAACAAGAGGACGCCAACCCCGGCGAGCACGGCCGAGGGACCGATAACGGGCCACAAATTCCGGTCGGCGTCTGAACGGATCGCCCAGAACGCGGTGATCATCACCGGGGCCATCACCGCGGCGAACAGGACGCCGTAGAAGTTCGACAGGACCAGTGCCGCGGTGGCGACCGCAAACGCCACCGCACGTCCGACGGCGAGACGATCGACAACGGCGACAAGCGCGAGCACGTAGAGCGCGATCCACTGCGTTTGCGCGATGTCGGGGTGATACGCGGCGTGTGCCAGATGCGCCGGCGAGAACGCGAAGGCCAGTCCGGCGATGAGCGCCGCGCCATGCGACCTGGTGAGATAGCGCCCGAGCGCGTAGGCCGCCATCGCCGCCAGTGGAAAGGACAGCAAGACGACGAGGTTATAGGCGGCGACCGGCGGCAGCATCCGCCCCAGCAGCCAGCCCCATCCGTCGGTCAACGGGCGCGACCATCCGTCGCCAAGGCTCGGGTCGCCGAACAGCCGGATGAACGTGTACGGCTCGGGATGACGCCCCAGAATCTCGCGGCCGTAGATCTGCGCGGCCGGATGCAGGACCACGGGCCATGCCATGAACAACGTCACCAGCGTCGCCGCGGCGCCAGCGATCGCGATTCCGGCCGATGTGCTGATGGTCGATTTCACAGCGGGTTATTCAATCAGGCCACGGAGGCACAGAGGCACCGAGACTTTATCTCAAGGCTTCAGGCCTCAGCACCCAAGCACCTAAAACCGGATTCTGAATCCCCCCGACGGGAAGAACGGCAAGCCGCCGTCCCTCGAGAGCGTCAGCGTCGGCTGGTCGCTGGCGTCGTTGTACTTCAGCGACGGTGTCAGTGAACCGGCGTTGTTGCGGTTCAGTGCGTTGATCGCTTCCAGGTAGAACTGCCAGCGGCTGGCCGGCGACTTGATGTAGGTGAAGCGCAGATCGAGCCGCGCGTAAAGCGGCAACTGACCGCGGTTGAGGTCGGCAATGGTGCCGTAGTCCGGCGTCCACATCAGCAGGCCGTTGCTGTCCCGCCGAGGGATCAGGCTGCCTGGCGCGCCTTGCGTCGCGCCTTCTTTCAGCACTGAGGCCACGCGCAGGCCCACCGGCGTCGACGCGGGGAAGCCCGACGCCACTCGCAGCGTGGCGCCGAGGTCGATGCGCGGAATGAAGCGCCAGGTGGAGACGAGGCTGAGTGCATGTCGCCGGTCGTAGTCGAACGCGTACGACTGTCCGTAGTTGTCGAGCGTCGCCTTGCCCCATGTGTACGACAGCCAGCCGTTGAGGAAGTCGCGCGAACGCATCTGCTTCTTCTCGACGTACATCTCGACGCCGTACGATTGGCCGCCGCCGCTGTTTTCCGCAAACGTCGTCACCTGCGGCGAGGTGGGGATGCTCGACGCCAATGCCGCCGGGAAGTCGTATTGCGCGACTCGCGCCGCCGTTTCTGCGGGCGTCTCCAGCCGCCCGGCCAGCATCCGATCGAACGTCTTGTGATAGGCCTCGACCCGCGCGGTCAGCGCTTCGCTGAAGGTGTGCTCGAATCCGCCAATCGTGTGAATGGAGCGCTCGCTCTGCAGCTTCGGCCCACGGCCATCCGAGAGATCGACGAAGTAGTCCGACTGAATCAGCTTCTCGTAGCCGGGGCTTTGCGTGAAGAGTCCGCCGGCGAACTTGAGCCGGGTGCGCGCACTGAGATCGATGGTGGCCCTGGCCCGCGGCGACGCGATCGTTTCGCCCGACAGGCGGCTCCAGTCGAGGCGCACGCCGCCGACGAGCCGTAGGGCCGGAATCGGCTGGAACTCGTCTTCGAAGAACGCTCCGGCGCGGGCGTTGTTGGCCGCCGATCGCAGATTCGACGGCAGTCCGGCGCCGCCGATCACACTCGATCCGTTCGCTTCAGAGTCGTTGCGATCGCCGGTGATCGTCCAGCCCCATTCGGTGCGGAGCGCATGGGCGTCGAAGCCGAACTCGAACGTCTGCTTCGGCGTGAGCGCCACCTTGAAGTTCTGCCGAACGGAATAGTCGCGCACGGCCAGATCGCGCGTGAACACGACCGCGGCGGCGGCGAAGGCATTATCGGCGTCCGGTGAGTTCGATCGCGTCGATTCGTTCTGCACCAGGCCGTCCACGTCGAGGGCGTCGCGGTACTGATAGCTGGCAACAGTGGTGTTCGCCGACGTCCGTCGACCGATCGTGGTCGCGTAGTTCAGCGAGGCGACGTCGTTTCTTGACTTGTTGAGCAGACCGATGCGGTCGCCGTTCGTGTCGTCGTTAAAGGTGGCGTCTGTCGATTCCCGACTGGCCAGCCCGAACAGCGTCACGCGGTGGCCAGGTCGTGGCTCCCATACGCCTTTGGCTTGCACGTCGTTGAACGACGGCAGGTCGTTGTCGGTGACGCGCTCGGCAATGACGTCGTAATACGTGCGCCGCGCCGACACCAGCCACGATCCCTTCGGCATGCCGCCTTCGAGCACGAGGTTGGTGTCGGTGGCAGAGAGCGCGGCCGACCCATTGATGCCTGCGGCGCGACGCCCTTCGCGGTTGTCGACCAGCAGAATCGACGACAGGCGGTCGCCCCACTTGGCGCTGAATCCACCCGCGGTCAGTTCGAACCGATCGATCGTGTCCGGATTGAACGCGCTCGTGAGGCCGAACAGCCGATACGGGTTGTGAATCTCGACGTTGTCCATCACTGTCAGGTTCTGGTCGGGGCCCCCGCCACGCACCGCGAGACGGCTACCGAAGTCGTCGGCCGCCGCCACGCCAGGCAACGCCTGCAGCACGCGATAGATGTTGTCGCCAGCTCCAGCCACACGCGTCACCGTAATCGGTTCGAGCACGCGCGTCGGTGGCGCGGACGGTACATCGTCCACCCGGCCCGACACGGTCACCGATTCCTGGATCGACGGACTGCGCTGAAGGACCGCCTCGACAGATCCAGTCCCATTGGCGATCGGAACCGTGGCCTCCACTTCGACATAACCCGGGCCCGACACGAGGATGCGAACGGAGGGCGGAACGGGATCGATGTCGAGGATCAGCGTGAACTGACCGTCGGCGTCTGTGGTGGTGGCACCAGACGCTGCCGTTGATGTGACGAGCGCGCCCTCAAGCGGCGCGTTCGATTCGTTGACGACGCGCCCGGTGATGGTGATGGGCGCAAGAGCAGCGAGGGCCAGCCACGGGGCTAGCAGTAGGGCGAGGATGTATGTCACAGATGCGATGAAGGAATTACGAACGACGAATTACGAAGGACAAGTTGATAGTCTCCGTGCGAAAGTCGTCCTTCGTCCTTGAGAAAATCGTCATTTCGCAGCGTGTTTCTAAGGTCGTGCCGCGCCGAGCTGATACTCGCGCGGCGGTGTGGTGCCGAGCAGGTATTGTACAAAGTAATCCCACCGGCGTCGCACCATGTAGGGCTCGTTGCCGAAGCCATGGCCGCGGTTGGGCAGCATCAGCAGGTCGAAATCCTTGTTCGCCTTGATGAGTGCGTCGACGAGCATGAGCGTGCTCGAGGGCGGCACGTTCGTGTCCATGGTGCCGTGCGCCAGCAGCAGGCGCCCCTTGAGATTGCCGGCGATCAGCTGATTGGCCTGGTTGTCGTAATTCGTCGTGCCATCGGCGTTGGTCTTCAGCAAGCCCTGCCACTTTTCGGCCCAGTCGTCTTCGTAGTTGCGATTGTCGTGGTTGCCCGCCTCCGCGATCCCGACCTTGAAGAAATCAGGGTAGCGCAGCATGGCCGACGCCGTTGCGTAGCCGCCACCGGAGTGCCCATACACGCCCACGCGTTCGAGATCGATCCATGGCATGCGGGTGGCCAGCTCCTTCATGCCCGCCACCTGATCGGCAATGGTGTTGTCGCCCATGTTGCCGTAGTAGCCCTCGTGAAACTTCTTCGAGCGCCACGGTGTGCCCATGCCATCGAGTTCGAGCACGATGAAGCCCAGTTCTGCAAGGGCCTGGGCATCGCCTCGGGCTGCGCTGAAGCTTCGGGAGCCAACGCTGCCAGTCTGAGGGCCTGGGTAGATGTGGTTGACGATCGGGTACTTCTTCGTCCGATCGAGCGTCGTCGGCACGTAGAGCAGGCCGTAGAGATCGGTGAGGCCGTCGCGCGCCTTCACCGTGATCGGCTCGGGCGCCTTCCAGCCCGTCGCGACGAGGCGCGAGAGGTCGCCTTTTTCAAGCGCGGCGATCAAGCGTCCGTCAGCCCCGCGCAGTTCGGCGATCGGGGGCGTCGTGGGGGTGGACGCCACATCGACGAACCACTCGCCTGAGGGCGACAGCTGGATGTCGTGATCGGCATCGGCCGGCGTCAGCAGTTGCGCGCCCTTACCGTCGAAACCGACGCGGTAGAAGTGTCTGAAGTAGGGATCGCGCCCCGCCTCCTTGCCGACCGCCGCGAAATAGAGCTGGCGATTGCGCTCGTCGACCCGCAGCAACTGCGTGATGTTGCCGTCGCCGTTCGTGATCCGTTGTTTCAGCGCACCGGTCCGCGCGTCGTACAGATAAAGATGTCCCCAGTTCTCGCGTTCCGAGAACCAGATCACCTCGTTGCTTGCCGGCAGATAGCGCCAGCTCACCCGCCCGTTGCCCGATTCGAAGAACGTGTCGACCCGCTCCTCGAGCAGGCGCCGGACGCGACCGTTGGACGTGTCCACGACGAACAGCTCTTCGTGTCGATGGTCGCGCGACGTCGAAAGGATCGCCAGGCTCCTGCTGTCGGCCGCCCACTGGGCGTCGCTCCACTCATCGCCGCGGCACGAGATGTCGTCGCACAGCGACGAGCGATGCTGCAGCGGCGGCAGCTGCACGCGCAGCACGGCGGCCCTCGCCACGTCGATGATCACCGGCTGGATGGTGGTGACGACGACGTCGCCCGGGAGCGGGTATTTCCACGACTGCAGCGCCGGATGGCCGACGCCAGTGCTGACCAGGTGCATGTCGCCGACGCCACGCTGATCCTGCTGGAAGGTGGCGATGCGGGTCGAGTCTGGCGACCAGACCAGCACCGGCCGATCGCTCTGTGTCCAGCCGGCGTTGTCGGTCGCGTAGCCGAAGTCGGGTATGCCATCGGTGGTGAGTGCGCGTTCGGCGTTCGACGCCGTGTCGCGCACCCACAGATTCCAGTTGCGGATGAACGCCGTGAAGCGGCCATCGGGCGAGCGCGCGTTGTCGAGGCCCGAGGCGGCGGCGCAGGTGGCTGCGTCGCACGGCGTCTTGGTGCCCGACCGCGGGTCGACCAGCCAGGTGAGCGGACCTTGTGCCGCAGTGGTGCGGTACCAGAATCGTCCGTCGGCCAGCCAGGTCGCGCGGACGCCGGCACCGAGTACGAGCGGCGCGGTGGTGGGGCCGAGGAAGCGTTCGGCACGCGCGTAATCGGCCGCCGTCACTGGAGGTCCGGTGGTCTGTGCCGCGGCGGGCACGACCGCGAGCCACGTCGCAAGACCGAGGCTGACCGGTACGTGGCCAGCGATTCGCCATCTGGTGGCGACGCTGCTGTTCAAGGTGATCGATCGCATCACACGGATGATAGCGCCCGGCCACAGTGGCAGGCACCACGGCGCTCGCGTTACACGAATGTTGAGGGGATGTAGCGATTCGACACTATTGTCTGTCGCTCGAGATCGTTTCCGTTCCACGGGCGGCGCGCCGGCTCCCGCCGCTGCGACGAACTGCGACATCGTGAGACGAGACTGTCTGGTTTCGTTTGCGAAACGGACAAAGTTGTCCGTTTGGGCAAATGGCGCCAAAAACTGAATTCCCTAGAGAAATCGCGTGAAACCGCGATCGGTCGTGCTGGACCTTCCTTTGCAATTCTCTGCAGCGATCGATCGCTGCACCGATCGATCGCACACCGTCCACAAAGGGAGCCCCATGCGACAGACTCGCTCGTCGACCGCCGTTCGTTTCGCTGCTCATCGCCTCACCCGGTTTTCATTCGCCACGCTCACCACTGCCGCTGTGCTCTCTTCGGCGACGGCATCGGCACAGACCACGGTCACCATTCCGCCCGTGTCAGTTGGCGCCGGCCTCCAGACCAGCGTCGTCAGCAACATGCCGGAAGACGGCGACTCGGTCACCACCTTTCCCCTCAACAGCGTCCGTCTCTATGTCAGCGGCGGCGTGATGGAGAAGGTGAAGTTCATGTTCAACACCGAGTACACCGGCAATCCGGGTGTCGTCGGCATCCTCGATGCGGCGGTGCAGTACGAGTTCTCGCCGAAAGCCAACATCTGGGCCGGCCGCTTCCTGCCGCCTTCGGATCGCGCCAACCTCTATGGGCCGTACTACTCGAGCAACTGGGCCACGTTCCAGGACGGCGTGCAGGACGGCTATCCCTTCGCCTACGTCGGCCGCGACAACGGCATCATGTGGTGGGGACAGTTCGACAAAGTGAAGCTGTCGGCCGGTGCCTTCGACGGTCGCACCACCACCGGTGATTCGAAAGTGCTCGTCGCCGCACGCGCCCAGGTCGATTTCTGGGATGCCGAAAACGGCTACTACCTGAACGGCACGTACTACGGGCAGAAGAATCTGCTCGCCCTTGGCTTCGCGGTTCAGTCGCAGGGTAGCGACCGGACGGCCTACAACGTCGACTTCCTGATGGAGCGCAAGGTCACCGGTGGCGGCGCGGTCACGGTCGAATCCGAGTACGCGGTCTACGACGCGCTCGGCGGCTACGACGGCGACTACGCCGAGAGCAAAGGCGGCTACGTGCTCGGCGCCTATCTTTTCCCTGGCGTGATTGGCAAGGGGCGCATGCAGTTGCTTGGCAAGTTCGGCAACGCCACCTTCGAGCGCGGGATCACGATCCTCGACGTCGACTACGACCAGACGACCACCGAGCTGAACCTGAACTACGTCATGAAGGAGCACAACTCCCGCGTGATGTTCTTCTTCAAGAACACCGACTTCAGCGCCGTCCGTCAGAGCTTCAAGCAGGTCGGCGTCGGCTTCCAGATCCAAATGTAGTGTCCGGCTTTGTAGTGTCCGGCTTTAGCCGGACCCACGCTTTAGCCGGACCCACGACTGAATCGCACATCACTTGACCATCGGGGGATTACATCAATGAATCGTAGACAACTGCTATTGACGGCGGCCGGCGTGGCCGCGTCGCTCGCCCTGCCGGGCCTCGCCTCGGCGCAGAACACCATCAAGGTCGGCATCCTGCACTCGCTGTCGGGCACGATGGCCATCAGCGAAACGACGCTGAAGGACACCATCCTGATGATGATCGACGAGCAGAACAAGAAAGGTGGCCTGCTCGGCAAGAAACTCGAAGCAGTGGTCGTCGACCCGGCGTCCGACTGGCCGTTGTTCGCCGAAAAGGCGACGCAGCTGCTCGAGAAAGACAAAGTGTCGGTGGTGTTCGGCTGCTGGACCTCTGTCTCCCGCAAGTCGGTGCTGCCGGTGTTCGAGAAGAACAACGGGCTGCTGTTCTACCCGGTGCAGTACGAGGGCGAGGAATCGTCGAAGAACGTCATCTACACCGGAGCCGCGCCGAACCAGCAGGCGATTCCCGCGGTCGACTACCTGATGAAGGATCTCGGCGTGAAGCGCTGGGTCCTCGAGGGCACCGACTACGTCTACCCGCGCACCACGAACAAGATTCTCGAAGCCTATCTGTTGTCGAAGGGCGTGCCGGCGGCCGACATCTCGATCAACTACACGCCGTTCGGCCACTCCGACTGGCAGACGCGCGTCGCGGCGATCAAGCGCTTCGGCGCCACCGGCAAGAAGACCGCCGTGGTGTCCACCATCAACGGCGACGCCAACGTCCCGTTCTACAAGGAACTGGGCAACCAGAAGGTCTCGGCAGAAGACATTCCGGTCGTCGCCTTCTCGGTCGGTGAAGAAGAGCTGTCGGGCCTCGACGCCAAGCCGCTCGTCGGTCACCTCGCCGCCTGGAACTACTTCCAGAGCATCACGACGCCCGCCAACACGGCGTTCATCAACACCTGGAAGATGTACATCAAGAACGCGAAGCGCACCACCAACGACCCGATGGAAGCGCACTACGTCGGCTTCAACCTGTGGGTGAAGGCGGTGCAGAAGGCCGGTTCCGCTGACGTTGAAAAGGTGCTGGCGGCGCTGCCGGGCCTCGAAACACCGAACCTCACCGGCGGCATCGCCAAGATGCTCCCGAACCACCACATCACCAAGCCGGTCTACATCGGCGAGGTGCGTGCCGACGGTCAGTTCGACATCGTGTGGAAGACCCCCGGCACCGTGCCCGGCGACGCCTGGTCCGACTTCCTGCCGACCAGCAAGCCGATCGAAGCCGATTGGGTGGCGCTGAAGTGCGGTAACTACAACACGACGACGAAGGTCTGCTCGGGACAAAACTACAAGTGACCTATCCCTCGCTCCTCGGCCGGGCCGGTGTCCTCCACACCGCGCCCGGTCGAGGCCCCGCGAGGGTGGTGATGCTCGTCCTGGTGGCGCTCTGCCTGGCGCTCTCCAGCGGCATCACCGTCTTCGCTCAGACCCCAGACGAAACACTCCGCTCGACGCTCGGCACGCTGCGCGAGGCCTCCTTCCCGGACAAGGAAGCGACCGTCGCGACGATTGCCGACAGCGGTCATCCCGGTGCGCCGTTCATTCTCACGGCGTTCCTCGAAGATCGGCTCTACAGCCGCGACTCCGACCTGGCGATCGTGATCGTCAAGTCGGGCGAGACCGAGACGTTCGATCTCGTCGATCCGCTCACCCAGGCCGACGCCGGCAACGTGCCGAAAGACGGTTTTACCAAGATCGGCACCAACAACCGCCTGCGCCGGGTGCTGCGCACCACGGTGGCGCGCTTCACGCTGGCCAGTCCTGACGCGGCGGTGCGACTGTCAGCCGTGCAGAACATGCTGCGGTCACTCGACGACCAGACCATGGATCTGCTCCGAGCGCGCGCCGCCATCGAAACCGATGCTGCCGTGAAGGACGAGATCGAGATCGGCCTGGCGATGTCATCGCTCGACAGCGGCGACGCCGCCGCGAAGCTCGTCGCGATCGACCGGTTGTCTGACCGCGTCACCACGGATGTCCGCAATCGGCTGGCGGCATTCCTCGAGAAGAATCCCGACGGCTCGTTCGTCGAAGCCGACGACAAGGTCCGCGCTGCTGCGGCGTCTGCCGTCGCGCACATCGACAACGTTCGCAGCTTTTATTCCGGCGTCGAAACGCTGTTCTTTGGCCTGAGCCTCGGCTCAGTGCTGGTGCTGGTGGCCATCGGCCTGGCGATCACGTTCGGCGTGATGGGCGTCATCAACATGGCACACGGCGAGTTGATGATGCTCGGTGCCTACACCACCTACGTCACCCAGTTGCTGATGCCCGACTCGATCGGCCTGTCGATTCTTGTCTCCATCCCCGCGGCATTTGTCGTGTCTGGCCTGGCGGGCGTCATCCTCGAACGCACCGTCATCCGCTTCCTCTACGGCCGCCCTCTCGAAACGCTGCTCGCCACCTACGGCGTGAGCCTGATCCTGCAGCAGACGGTGCGTTCCGTGTTCTCGGCCAACAATCGCGCGGTGGAGACGCCGGCGTGGCTGAGCGGCACCTGGCAGATCAATCAGGCGCTCGCCATCACCAATAATCGTCTCTACATCGTGCTGTTCACGATGCTGGTGTTCGCACTGCTGCTGGCGGTGCTGAAACGCACGCGCCTGGGACTCGACATTCGTGCGGTCGCACAGAACCGGTCGATGGCGCGCGCCATGGGCATTCGCACCCAGCGGGTAGACGCGATGACGTTCGGCCTCGGCTCAGGCATTGCCGGCATGGCCGGAGTGGCGCTGAGCCAGTTGACCAACGTCGGCCCGAACCTGGGCCAGTCGTACATCATCGACTCGTTCATGGTCGTGGTGTTCGGCGGCGTCGGCAACCTGTGGGGCACCTTCATCGGCGGCATGTCGATGGGCGTCGTCAACAAGCTGCTCGAACCGTACGCAGGCGCGGTGCTCGCCAAGATCGTCGTGCTCGTGGCCCTCATCCTCTTCATTCAGCGGCGCCCTCGCGGTCTGTTCCCGCAGCAGGGACGCTCGGCGGAGGGGCACTGATGTCCACATCACGCTTCTTTGGCCCCGGCGAAGCCGGTCCCAACGCCACGACAGACCGTGGCGGCACGGTGTTCCTTGCCATCGTCGCGCTCGTCGCGGTCGGTGTCCCCGTCCTCAATCAGTTCGTCCCCTCGTCTTCACCGTTCCACCTGTCGCCGTATGCCATGACGCTCATCGGCAAGTACATGTGCTATGCGATGCTGGCGCTCGCGGTTGATCTCGTGTGGGGCTTCTGCGGCATTCTCAGCCTTGGGCACGGCGCCTTCTTCGCGCTCGGCGGCTACGGTATGGGGATGTATCTGATGCGTCAGATCGGTACCCGTGGCGTGTACGGCAATCCCGTGTTGCCCGACTTCATGGTGTTCCTGAACTGGACCGAGCTCCCGTGGTTCTGGTACGGGTTCGACCGCTTCTGGATTGCCGCGCTCATGATGGTGATGGCACCGGCGCTACTCGCCACGGTATTCGGCTGGCTGGCCTTTCGTTCGCGGGTCACCGGCGTTTATCTCTCGATCATCACGCAGGCGTTGAGCTATGCGCTCATGCTCGCCTTCTTCCGCAACGACATGGGCTTTGGCGGCAACAACGGCTTCACCGACTTCAAGGACCTGCTCGGTTTCGACCTGCAGGCCGGGTCGACGCGCGCCGTGCTGCTGGCTGTCACCGCCATCGCACTTGGCCTGAGCTATGTGGCATGCCGCGCGATCGTCGCGTCGCGGGCGGGAAGAGTGGTCCGCGCCATCCGCGATGCTGAAAGCCGGACGCGGTTTCTTGGCTACAAAGTGGAAACCTACAAGCTGTGGCTGTTCGTCATCTCGGCGGCAATTGCCGGTATCGCGGGTGCGTTGTACGTGCCGCAGGTCGGCATCATCAACCCGAGCGAGTTCGCACCCATCAACTCGATCGAGATGGTGATCTGGGTGGCGGTCGGTGGACGCGGCACGCTCTACGGCGCAGCGGCGGGTGCCGTGCTGGTCAACTATGCCAAGACGGTGATGACCGGCGCGTTCCCGGAGATCTGGCTCTACGCACTCGGCGCCTTGTTTGTGCTCGTCACGATCTTCCTGCCGCGCGGCGTCGTGGGGCTGGTGCGGAGGCAGACGTCATGAGCCTGCCGCCTGATCTTGCCACCGGCAAGATTCTGTATCTCGAACATGTCACCGTCAGCTTCGACGGCTTCAAGGCGCTCAACGACCTGACGCTCTACGTCGACCCCGGCGAACTGCGCTGCATCATCGGGGCGAACGGCGCCGGCAAGACGACGATGATGGATGTGATTACGGGGAAGACCCGTCCTGATTCCGGCAGCGCCTGGTTTGGCCGCACCATCGACCTGCTCGCGCTGTCCGAGCCAGAGATTGCCGAGGCCGGCATCGGCCGGAAGTTCCAGAAGCCGACGGTGTTCGAACAGCTCACCGTGGACGAGAACCTCGAACTGGCGCTGGCCGGGAAGAAGTCGTTCTGGCATTCATTCTCGGCAACGTTGTCTGGCGCGCAGCTCGACCGCATCGGCGAGGTGCTGTCGATCACGAACCTGCTCGAGCAACGCCGACAGCCGGCCCGTTCGCTCTCGCACGGCCAGAAGCAGTGGCTCGAGATCGGCATGCTGCTGATGCAGTCGCCGAAGCTGCTGCTGGTGGATGAACCGGTGGCCGGCATGACGCCGCAGGAGACCGAACGGACCGCTGAACTGCTGCTGTCGCTGGCCGGCGATCACTCGGTGGTGGTCGTTGAGCACGACATGGAGTTCGTGCGCTCAATCGCCAAGCAGGTGACCGTGCTTCACGAAGGGCACGTGCTGGCCGAAGGCACGATGGACCAGGTGCAGAGCGACCAACGGGTCAGAGAGGTGTATCTCGGATCATGAGCCTGCTGACCATCAAGTCGTTGAATCAGTTCTACGGCGGCAGCCACATCCTCTGGGACGTCGATCTCAATGTCGAGAAAGGGTCGCGCACCTGCCTGATGGGGCGCAACGGCATGGGCAAGACGACGCTCCTGAAGTGCCTGATGGGGCTGTTGCCGGCCACGAGCGGCACCATACAGTTCGACGGGACCGACCTGCGCGGTGCGTCGGCAGAAACGCGCGCCCGCATCGGCATTGGCTACGTGCCGCAGGGGCGCGAGATCTTTCCGCAGCTCACGGTGGAAGAGAATCTGCGGATCGGTCTTGGGATTCGGAAGAACGGGTTGAAGGCCGTGCCCGATCGTATCTACGACCTGTTCCCGGTGCTGAAGCAGATGCTGCGGCGGCGGGGCGGCGACCTCTCGGGCGGCCAGCAGCAGCAACTGGCGATCGGGCGTGCGCTGGTGCTCGAGCCGAGCCTGCTGGTGCTCGACGAACCGACTGAAGGCATTCAGCCGAACATCGTGCACCAGATCGGCGACATCATCCTGAAGCTGAACGAAGAGGCGGGCGTCACCGTGTTGCTGGTGGAGCAGAAGCTGCCGTTCGCGCGGCGCGTCGCCAACCAGTTCCGCATTCTCGACAAGGGGCGCGCCGTGGCGGGTGGCCCCATCGATCAGTTGACCGACGAGGTCGTGCACGCGCATCTCAGCGTCTGAACATGTGGTGATGTAGCGATGTAGCGATGTAGCGATGTGGTGATGTAGCGAGGGGCAGACCGCAGCATCACCACCGAGCAATGCACATCACCGCGCCGACGCGGCAGCTGTTCAATGTCGCACGGCAGCGAGCCAAAATCACACTGCAGCTCTGGAACAGCAGACGGCAGCTCGCGACAGTCAGTTGGCAGCTTGTCAAAATCAGGCGGCAGATACCCGAATCCGTCCTGCAGTATTCCAATTTCGCGCGGTCATCGCGCGTACTAAGGTCTTGCTTATCAATGTGATACGGCGACACCTGAAGTGACCGCGCCGATTCACGGTCTGACCGCGCCGTTTCACGCCACGACCGTGGCTGGTCGCCTGTTGACCGCGCTGGTTCCACTGATCGACCGCGATGGTGTCGCGCAGTGACCGCGGCAGTTCGCGCGCTGACCGTGGCCTGTCACGCACCGACCGTGGCCGATCAGGCACCGACCGTGTGATCTCGCCTGCGGACCGTCAGCATTTCACGATCTGACCGCGCTCGGTCACCCATTGACTGCGCGGATTCGTCGGCGTGCCGCGGCCGATCGGCGTGCGGTCGTCTACGCTGCTCGGAGCGACAGCAGTGGCTTCACCCGTGCCGCAGTCTTCCGTATCTGCACGCGGTGTACAGCCAGGCCTACGGCCCGCATGTCGTGACGCACCGTGTCGAACGATTCAGTAATCTGCACGTGGGCCAGCGCCTGCTTCGTCTGAGGCACATGCAGCGTGATCCGAGTCAGTCCATCCTGGGCCGCCACAGCTGCGGGATCGATCCGTGCCTCCAGCCTGATGGCCACCTGATTGGCCAGACGCGGCTCGAAGCGTTCGCGGACCGCCGCGACCGGGTGGCCGTTGACGTCGACCGTCACCGACTCCCACGCCGGCCAGTCGGCCGCGCCCATGGCGTCAAGGGTCAACGTGTAGCTGGTGTCGGTCTCCAGCCTCGGTGCGTAGAGCGTGGCGTCCGTGCCAGGCCCGGTCCAGCGATACGACGTGTGCTGCGGGCACTCACGCCACCACCAGCCTTCGCCGGTGCTCGGGGCGTCGCCGGCGATATCGATCGACGCCACCGCCGTGGCGAACTGACGTGCCTGTGTCGCTTCGAAATGATGTCGAAGCCAGTTTTGGGCGAGATCCACTGATACCCCGCGTGCTGTGTCCGGCGTGAACGCCGGTGCGTCCGGACGCAGCGCCGTCAGCATGTCGGTGTAAGCGCTCCAGAACCGCGCCGTCGCCATCTCATACAGCTGTTGATC
>CADEEX010000034.1 GCA_902826465.1 uncultured Acidobacteriota bacterium | reverse complement strand
ACGGCGGCGTCGTTCCTGTGCGGGCTGGCGCCAACGCTCGGCAGCCTGATCTTCTTCCGCATTCTGCAAGGCGCCACTGGCGGGGCCCTGCAGCCGCTCTCTCAAGCGGTGCTCCTCGAAGCCTTTCCGCCACACGATCGTGGCAAGGCCATGGGCTTCTGGGGCCTCGGCATCGTCGTGGCGCCTATTCTCGGACCGGTGCTCGGCGGCTGGCTGACCGATTCGTACAGCTGGCGCTGGGTGTTCTACATCAACATTCCGGTGGGCATCGCGTCGATTGTGATGACGAAGATGTACATCTTCGACCCGCCCTATCTGCAGGCCCAGTCGCGCAAGGTCGACTACTGGGGCATCGGCATGCTCGCGGTCGGCATCGGCGCGCTGCAGATCGTGCTCGACAAGGGGCAGCAGGAAGACTGGTTCTCGTCCACCTTCATCGTCGCCATGTCTGTGATCAGCGTCGTGACGCTGGTGGCGCTGATCATCCATGAACTGACGACGCCCAATCCGATCGTCGACCTGCGCGTGTTCAAGGTGCGCACCTACGCGGTCGGCGTGTTCCTGATGACGGTGGTCGGCTTCGTGCTTTATGGCAGTCTGGTGCTGCTGCCCATCATGCTGCAGACGCTGCTCGGCTACCCGTCGCTGCAGGCAGGCATCGCGCTGGCGCCGCGCGGCATCGGATCGTTCTTCATGATGCCTCTCACGGGGTATCTCACGGGCAAGTTCGATGCGCGCAAGCTTCTGACCATCGGGCTGGTCGTCGGTGGCGTGACCCTCATCTGGCTGTCACAGTTGAACCTGCAGGCCGGGTACTGGGATATCTTCTGGCCTCAGTTGGTGCAGGGGGCCGGACTGGCGCTGCTGTTCGTGCCGCTCACGACCGTATCGATGGACTCGATTCCGCGGGAGAAAATGGGGAACGCGACCAGTCTCTTCAACCTGATGCGCAACATCGGGGGCAGCATCGGTATTGCCGTCACCGGCACGATGGTGGGCCGCAACACCCAGTCGAGCAGCGCGATCCTCGGCTCGCACATCAGCGCCTACGACCCGGCCACCCAGTCGTTGCTGGCACAGATGAAGGCCGCGTTCATGGCCGCGGGCGCCGATGCCGCCACCGCCACCGATCGCGCCTACGTGGCCATGTTCGGCCTGCTCCAACGACAGGCCGCGATGGTGTCCTTCGTGGGACTGTTTCAATGGCTCGGTTTCCTGTTTCTCGCCCTGCTGCCGCTGGTGCTCATCATGAAACGGCCACAGGGTCGTGGCCCGATGGGGGCCGGGCACTGATGCGTCCGTTCGGGGCCGCGTTCGTGGTGCTGTTGAGCGTCGCGCTCACCGCGCAGGCGCCGGTCACTGAACCGCCGCACGCCGCTGCCGCCGACGCGCGGCCGTCGTTTGCGGAATGGCTGAACGCGGTCAAGACCGAGGCGCTCGCGCGAGGCATCAGCGCCGCCACCATCGAGCGGGCGCTGAGCGACGTTCCAGAACCGCTGCCGGTGGTTCTGGAACGCGACCGTTCGCAGGCAGAAACCGTCCTCCCTCTCGAGACCTACATCAACAGGCGACTGACCACCACGCTCATTCGCCGCGGTCGGGAGATGTTCAACCGCCATCAATCCACGCTCGAACGCGTGTCGAAGGACTACGGCGTGCCAGCGCGTATCATCGCCGCCATCTGGGGCGTCGAGTCCAACTTCGGCGCCTTTAGCGGCACGCGCCCCACGATCGCCGCCCTGGCGACACTCGCGTTCGATCCGCGCCGGGCCACGTTTTTTCGGCGCGAGCTCTTCAACGCCCTGCAGATTCTCGACAACGGCGACATCGAACACACGCGCATGCGCGGCTCGTGGGCCGGCGCGATGGGTCAGCCGCAGTTCATGCCGTCCAGCTATCTCGATTACGCCGTCGACTACGACGGCGATGGCCGACGCGATATCTGGACGTCGCCCGAGGACATCTTTGCCTCGATCGGCAACTACCTGCGCGGTCCCGGTTGGCCGCCCGACGCCGCATGGGTGCGGGAAGTGCGTGTATCGAAACCCGTGGCGACGCGGATTGCCGCCGATGTCGCACGCCGGGCCGGGTCATGCACCGCCAAGCGCGACATGACCGCGCCCCTGACGCTCCAGGAATGGCAGACGCTGGGCGTCCGTTCTGTGACGGGACGCGCACTGCCCGACACGACGCAGCGAGCATCGCTCGTCTCCGGCACCAGCCGGAGCTTTCTCGTGTTCGACAACTACGACGCGCTCCTCGACTACAACTGTGCGCACGCCTACGCCCTCACCGTGGTCCTGCTAGGCGAGCGGCTCGCTGGCGGGGCGCCCACCGCCGTAGCGCCGGCACCCGCGGCGCGGAGACCCAGGCCATGAGCCAGCTCGAGACAGACGACCACGGCGTCGTACTCCCATGTCCGGCGTGCGGGCAGAAGAACCGGATCGCGTTTGCACGACTGAACGCCTCGGTCCGCTGTGGTCGCTGCAAAGCCACGCTTTCGGCCACGGCCAGGCCGCTCGAGATCGCCAGCGCGATCGACTTCGACCGGCTGGTCGCGGCCGCATCAATCCCGGTCGTCATCGACTATTGGGCGCCGTGGTGCGGTCCCTGCCGCATGGTGGCACCGGAGCTCGAGAAGGTCGCGGCGCGAGCGGCTGGCCGTTTTCTGGTCGCCAAGGTGAACACCGAGGCGCTGCCCGCTCTTGGCGAGCGCTTTGCCATCCGCTCGATTCCGACCATGGCGGTCTACTCGCGCGGCCGCGAAGTGGCACGCACGACCGGGGCTCGCCCTGCCGCCGAGATCGAAGCGTTCATCCTTTCCGCGTCCTCGTCCGTCTAAGTTCTTCGACCGATCAATCACGCGTCGCGCACCGCGCGAGCAACACCGTACGACGAAAGTGTGCGCGGGTCGACGCGGAAACTCGCCGCGCTGCGTCGCGAAGGCACGGACTTGTCGTGCCCGATCGGCCAAAACCTGCACGACTGAATCCTCCGCCGAAGATTCCTCACATCTCTGTCGACTTCGAGCGACACCCGCCCGCGTCATCGCCAGACAACATCGTTGCTTCCGCGTATTCGCTAATGAATTCGCGCGTCTTCACACCCTGGCGTCGCATGGATCACGGCTTGCTCTGCAGCGGTGCATTCACACGTGAGGAGGGCCAGCATGAATTGGACGAGAGGCGTCGCGAGACGCGCAGCGATGTTGTGTGCCGCCATCGTGGCGCTCGCCACCACCACCGGTTACGCGCAGACCTATCAGGGCGGTATCCGCGGATCCGTGCACGATGGGGCGGGAGTCATCCCTGGTGCCCAGGTGGCCCTCGTCAATGAAGACACCAATGTCGCTCGCGAGGCGATGTCCAACGAGGTAGGTGAATACGCCTTTGCCGCAGTCATCCCCGGCAACTACACCATGAAGGTGAGCCTTCCGGGCTTCAAGACCGAGCAACGCACCGGCCTCCGCGTTGGGACGCAGCAGAATCTCGTCATCGATTTCAGCCTCGAGATCGGCGCCATCGAAGAACAGGTGACGGTCACTGGCGAGTCGCCGATCGTCGACCGCATCAGCGCGACCGTCGGCTCGTCGCTCGACAAGTCGGACCTGCAGAACCTGCCGCTGTTTGGGCGCAACACGTTCTATGCGGCGATCTCGACGCCGGGTGTCATCCAGTCGGGCGACCCGCAGTTCGTGCGTTATCAGGACCAGACGGGTTCTTCGAGCCTGTCGCTTGGCGGCGGACCCAAGCGCGGTAACGGCTACCTGGTGGACGGCGTGCCGATCACTGACTTCACCAACCGGCCGACGATCGTGCCGTCGATGGAATCGGTGGAGGAACTGAAGGTCCAGACCAAAACCTATGAAGCGGACATGGGTCACGCGGCCGGCGGCGTCTTCAACACCACCGCGCGGTCTGGCTCCAATACCTGGCACGGCTCGGCCATCCTCGTGAACAAGCCCGGATGGGCCACAGGACAACTCTTCTTTGCCAAGCGCGCCGATATCCCGAACCCGCCGCAGTACTTCTATAACTGGGCCGGATCAGTCGGCGGTCCGATCGCGAAGAACAAGACGTTCTTCTGGTTCAGCAAGGACGACTACAAGCAGCGCAGCACGCGTAATAACGTCATCACGCTGCCGACGGCACTCGAACGGGCGGGCGATTTCTCGCAGACCCGCAATGCCGCCGGTGCGCTCATCACCATCTACGACCCGCTGACGACACGCACCGAGAATGGTGTCATCGTCCGCGACCCGTTCCCAGGCAACAAGATTCCCGCCGATCGGATCAATTCCGTCGCCAGAGCCATGCTCTCCGCCTACCCGGCGGCTACCAGCGCAAGAACATTGAACGGCCAGGCGACTCTTGATGACGGCCCGCAGAACCAGGAAACCATCAAGGTCGACCAGCGCTGGAACGACCGCTGGACCACCTCGGCGATGTATGCGCATCAGGGCACTCGGGAACCTGGCTCGGCGTTCTACGGTCCGTTCGGATCGATTCCTGGCGACCCGAACGCCAGCCTGCTGCTGCGCACCGTCGACTTCTTCGCAATCAACAACGTCTTCGTGCCGAATAACTCGACGACGGTCGCCGTTCGCGCCGGTTACAACCGCTTTATCGACAACGGCGGCAACTACCCGGAGTTCGACGCGGCGACGCTCGGCTTGCCGACGTCGTTCGTGAACTCGATGACGTTCAACACCTTCCCGAACATGACCATCAACGGCTACAACGGTCTCGGGAACAACGGCCCGTCCGATGCGACGCACACCACCAAGTCGGCCAACGTGACGATGTCGAGGCTGACCGGCCGCCATACGTTGAAGCTCGGGGGCGAGTACCGGCGTATCGGTGCCGATGTCTTCGCCTACAGTTCGTCGGCCGGCGCGTTCACATTCACGCAGGCATTCACGCAGGCCAACCCCACAACGGCCAGCACCAGCGCGGGTGATTCGTTCGCCAGCTTCCTGCTCGGCTTTCCCGCGAGCGGCAGCGTCGTGCAGGCCACGCCAGCCACCTACAAGATCGACTACTTCGCCGGTTTCGCACAGGACGAGTACCGCGTCCACCCCAGCCTGACGATCAACTACGGAATCCGCTACGAGTACGAGCCGGGGGTCCGCGAAGCCGACAACAACTTCATCGTCGGCTTCGACCGCGACGCGCTGTTCCCGACACAGGTGCCGGGCATGACGCTCAAGGGCGGGCTGATGTATGCGGGAGAGAACGGCAATCCAACCCGTCAGGGCAAGACGCTGAACGGCGTGGCGCCCCGCGGCGGCTTCTCGTGGTCGCTGAACGAACGAACCGTCATCCGTGGTGGCTACGGGTTCTACTGGGCGCCCATGACGTTCCCTGGTATCGGTGAGACGGCAATGGCCCGCCTCGGCTATACGGCCACCACGATCTACAACGCCAGCACCGACGGCAACAGAACCCCGGCCAACTCACTCGCCAACCCGTTCCCGACCGGCGTCAACACGCCCCAGGGGAGCGCCAGCGGGCTGGGGACGGGCGCGGGCGGTGTCGTCGACTTCGTTGACCAGGACTCTCGGCCAGGCCAGGTGCAGCAGTTCTCGCTCGATTTCCAGCGCGAGTTCCGCGGCGGTAACGTGATGGCGATCGGCTACTCAGGAGCCCGGTCGAAGTATCTGCCGGTCGGCGGCACCTCGGATTCGACCATCAACATCAACCAGCTCGATTCGCAGTATCTGTCGCTTGGCAACTCGCTGTTGGACCTGGTACCGAATCCGTTTTTTGGCAATCGCGCGTTCGGCAACCTGTCGACGTCGGCCACCATCACGCGCGGCCAGCTACTGCGACCGTTCCCGCAGTTCGACAACGTGCTGGCGCACCGCGTCACCGAAGCGCGCGCCGAATACAACGCGATGACGCTCCGCTGGGACAAGCGGATGCGGAACAGCTGGGGCATGAACGCCAACTACACGTTCAGCCGGCTGATGGACAACCAGTTCGGCGAATCGAACACCTACTCGGCGCGCCGCGGTTTCGCGATCGACAACTACGATCTCGATCGCGAATACGGCTACTCGCTGCTCGACACACCGCACCGCATCAACGCCAACGGCACGTACCAGCTGCCGTTCGGTGCCTCCAAGCGCTGGGCCACCAGCGGACTGGCGAACGCCCTGGCGGGCGGCTGGCAGGTGACGGCGGCCATGCGCCTGCAGTCAGGCTTCCCAGTCAGCGTGTGGCAGTCGAGCAACAACTCCGGGCTGCTCGGCAGCGACCAGCGTCCGAACATCACGCCCGGCGTCGATCTCGAAACGACCGGGTCGCTCGAAGATCGGCTGCTCAACTGGATCAACCCCGCAGCGTTTACCGCAGCGCCCGCCTTCACGCTCGGCAACGCGCCGCGCACGCTGCCGAACCTGCGCACGCCCGGCTCGCGGAACGTCGATCTGAGCATCCAGAAAGCGCAGCGTATCGGCACGAAATCGATTTCGGTCCGCGCCGACGTCCTGAACATCCTCGACGACCCGTTGTTCACCACGCTGTCCTCAACCCTGGGGACGGCCACCTTCGGTCAGCTCACCGCGGTGGGCGGCTTCGCGCGCTCGATTCAGTTCCAGGTCAGGTTCGGCTTCTAACGCCCGCGTTTCCAGGGAAGGAGATACGTCTATGAATCGACGGTCATTCGTACAGGCGGTCGGGCTTGGCGCGCTGGGCGCGGCGGCTTTCGAGTTGCCGACGCTGAGTGCGCAGCAGGCCGGCCAGTACGGCGGGCAACGAGCCACCGCGGTCGGCGCTGATGTCATCCGCATCGGCAGCAACGAAAACCCCTACGGGCCAGCGCTTTCGGCCATTGGCGCCATCGCGAACGTCGCGCCAGGCGCCAATCGCTACCCAGGCGTGCTTCAGCAGAATCTCGTGGACGTCCTGACGTCCAAGCACGGTATTCCTGAGGACCGTCTGCTGCTCTCATGCGGATCAGGCGACCTGCTCAAGGCCATCGTCATGGCCACGACGAGCAAGGTGAAGTTCATGGTGGCCGGCACCCCGAGCTATGAGTCGCCGATTCGAACGGCGAACACCATCGGGGCGACGGTGAAGGAACTTCCTCTCACGTCAGACCTCAGACTCGACATCACGGCGATGACGGCGGCTGCGCCAGGGGCCGGACTCGTCTACATCTGCAATCCGAACAATCCGACATCCACCATAGTGGCGGCGTCGGCCGTAGAGGCACTGATCGAGAAAGTGGTCGCGGCATCACCATCGACCTTCATCCTGGTCGACGAGGCGTATTTCGAGTACGCCGACTCTCCCGGTTTCGCCACCGCAGTGCCTCTCGTTGCCAAGTATCCGCAGGTGATTGTGGCGAGGACGATGTCGAAGATCCATGCGATGGCGGGGATGCGTGTCGGATATGCGATCGCACAGCCGGGCACGCTCAAGCTGCTGCAGCCGTATCACTCCAACTCCGGCCTCAATTCCATGAGTCTCGCGGCGGCCACCGCCTCGCTCAAAGACGACGCCAACACCACGAAGAATGCGGACATGAACCGTGAAGTCCGGAAGTTCACGGTCGACGCCTTTGCCGCTGCGGGGTATCAGGTGGCGAGATCTGACGCCAACTTCATCTTCGTCAACATCAAGCGTGAGGCAAAGGGCTTCCAGGAAGCGTGCCGTCAGAAGGGCGTGATGGTGGGACGCGTCTTCCCGCCGATGACGTCGTGGGCACGCATCTCGATTGGGACGATGCCGGAAATGAAGAAGGCGGTGCCGGTGTTCATGGAGGTGCTTGGCACTCCCGAAATGAAGACGGCGTCGCTCGACCTGTCATACCTCGACGAGCTGCCGAGCGAATTGACGTAGATCCTCTCTACGCCTCACGCTCGCAGACAAAGGGCGCCCCGGTATCTGGGGCGCCCTTGCTTTTTCAGTCGTCCGCATCGTCGTCGGGCCTGGGGCGCCAGATGATCATGACCTTGCCGACACTCTGCACGGCGGCGGCGTTGGTGCGCTCGCAGATCTGCTCGAACATCGTCGCTCGGGCGTGGCGGTCGTCGCCGCCAGCGCGGACCTTGATCAGTTCGTGTGCGGTCAGCGCCCGGTCGATCTCGCGCACCACGGCATCGGTCAGTCCATCGTGACCAATCTGGACCAACGGTTCGAGCGAGTGCGCTCTGGCTTTGAGGTGTGCCCGTTCACGGGCCGTCAGGGAAACAGGCATTCCACCGATTGTATGGCGCGACAGCCACCGAGGCACAGAGACACAGAGATATCGAGCTTTTCTACGTTCGAACGTCAGGGAACGATCGTAAAGGGCACTCGCCTGGCCGCAGTCGGCCGGGGGGCGTCATACCGCGAGATTGTCCATCAAACCGCGACCGGCGGGCGTCCGGCTTTGTCCGACACTCACCGGCGACTACGATTGGGGGGTGACGGTCTATTCGCTTAGTCACCACGCCACATACGCCTGCCGCCACTCAGGCGCCTGTTGCACCGCAGGATGGACGATTCCGGTCGAAGCCGAACGGCAGGCGCTGCTTGGCGCGGTCGAACTGCCGCAGCCTGAGGGGGGCGCCTGTCAGTTCTACGACCGCGAGGCGCGTCTGTGCGCTGTGCACCGCGACCATGGCGAAGCGGCGATGCCGGCGTCGTGCCAGCACTTCCCGCGTCGAGCGCTCATCGACGACCGCGGCACCTTCGTGACGCTCTCCCACTTCTGCCCCACCGCAGCAACCATGCTGTTCGAGGCGACGGCACCGTTGACCATCACCACGACGCCGCCCGCGTTTCCTGCCGATCGCTCATGGGATGGACTCGATGCGCGCGGCCAGTGGCCTCCCCTGCTCAGCCCAGGCGTCCTCTTTGACCTCGACACCTATACGGCCTTCGATCAATTCATCGTGAGCACGTTGTCAGGAGCACGGTCGGTCGACGAGGCACTGGCGGTCATCGCTGGGGCCATCGAGCGACTGCGTGCCTGGAACCAGCGGCGTGGCTCCCTGCTGGTGTGGGCGAACGACGCGTTCGAGAACGCCTCTGAGCGCGGCGAGGTGCTCGTGCCCGGAGGCGCCGCACGACGCGGCGCCTTGATGATGCCGCGCCCCGCGCGACAGCAGATCTACGCGTCAGTGCTTCGCGCGGTGCCGCCGCAACACGACCCACCTGCGCTGCACGCCACTGTGGAAGACACCTGGCGCAATCTCGGCGCGCCGGCCTGGAGCCACTACGAACACATCGTCGCGCGTTATGTCGCGAGCAAGGCGTTCGGGTCGTGGACCGCGTACCAGGGCCGCGGCGCGCGGACGCTCCTGGCGGAGATGGCGGTCTCAGCGATGGTGCTGCAGGTCGAAGCCGCCCGCCTGTGCGCCAGGCTCGAACGCGGCCTGGACGACGAGGTGATGCGCGATGCAATTCGAGCCGCCGACTGGCTTCTCGTCCATCTCGTCGAGCGTCAGCCGTTTGTTGACTGGCTGGGCGAGGTGGAGCATCTGTGAGCACAGTCGGCCGCGAGGCCCGTCAGTGTGACGATTGCCAGACCACGCGACCAACAAAGAACGGGCCGAGGCGATCGAGATAGAGCGCCGTCTGCTGCGTCTTGCGCATCGACTGCACCACCGCCGACAGAGGGAACAGTTCCTTGCCGACCAGGCCGACGACAAAGTCGTTGTCTTCCTTGTCGAGACCGTGACACGCCAGGCGGATGTCGTGGGCGAAGTCGCCAGCGCCGAACGCCATGCCGATGCGACCGTGTTCGGCCAGGATCACGCCCTGCTCGTCCGGCGGCAACTGCGCGAACTTGCCATTTCTCCTGAGCGGATACCAGACCGCCCAGTTCCAGGCCGGGTTGAGCACGGTGCGGCGCGGCCGCTTCAGCAGCGTTTCTTCCAGGTCGGGTTCATAGCCGATTGAATACGTGCGCCCGAGCATGGTGTGCTCCGGCTTCTGCACCAGTGCGGCAAACCCGTGATCGTTCAGCATCGGACGCACCCGTTCGACGAAGTCGGACGGGTCGGTGCTCAGCGTGAGCAGGCCAATCCCCCGCGGGTCGTTCACATCCTCGTACAACACGCCGGTAATGCCGGATGCCTCGAGCGGGGCCACGAGCGCCTTCGCGTCGGCGCAGCCGCCAAAGGCCAGAAACTGCATGAACAGGCGATCGTTCGAGCGTTGGGGCTGCCCGTCCTTGTTGCCGCCCTTCTCGCTGAGGTCCGGAGGCTCCGGCCCTCGCCTGACTCGCTCGGTCGTCTCGGTGGGTTGCGACATCCCGCGAGTATAATCCGCGGTTCACATGTCGGACTACCGCATCAGACCTGCGACCCTCGACGACGAAGCCGTGCTTGTCTACCAACGCATCGCGATGTTCGAAGAAATGGGTCGCGAAGTCGACAGGCCTGGCCTCGAGGCCAGCTTCGGGGCCTGGCTGCGTACCCACCTGCCGGCCGGCACCTATCGCGCGTGGCTCGTTGAAGCGCAGCAGTCACAGGACCACTCGGTGGTCGCCGGTGGCGGCATCACCATCATCCCGTGGCCACCCGGGCCACGGTACCTCAGCGATCGTTTGGCCTTCGTTTACAACGTCTACACCGAGCCAGAGCACCGCCATCGCGGGCTCGGTCGGTTGGTGATGCACGCCATCCACGCCTTCTGCCGCGACGAAGGCATTCGGTCACTGGCGCTGAACGCCAGTGAATTCGGCAAGCCGATGTACGAGTCGCTCGGCTACGCGATCACGCCCAGCCCCATGATGTTTTTGTCGCTGGATTGAACGCGGGTTATAATTTTGCGTTTTTCACCTTAACACCGACCGAATCAGTCCGAGACACACGCGGCTGGCGGGACGCACCACGGAGACGCGAGAAGCATGCCCTTTATCATCACCGACCCCTGTATCGACACGAAGGATACGGCGTGCGTCGACGTTTGTCCGGTTGACTGCATCCACCCGCGCAAGGATGAAGCCGAGTTCGCAACCGCGACGATGCTCTACATCCATCCGGAAGAGTGCATCGACTGCGGCGCCTGCGTGCCGGCCTGCCCGGTGGCGGCCATCTATGAGAGCGTCGATTCCACTCCGGCGCATCAGAAATCGCTGATCGAAGCCAACGCGATCTACCGCGCGGGCGACGCCGACGCGGTGGCCAAGGCTGAAGAGCTCGTCAAGGCACACGTCGCGGCGCACCCCGAGATCATGGCCATCGCGGCCGACGAGCGTCAGGCTGCACACGCCAAGTTCTGACCTCACCATCGGGTGATTTGGTAGTTGGGTGATTTGGTCGTTGCGTGACTTGGCAATTGGGTGATGTGGCAATCGGGTGACCTGAGCGACCACGTCACCAGATTGCCCAATCACTCAATCCCCCGATTACTCAATTACCCGATCCCACCATCACCCGATGAAGATCGCCACCTGGAACGTCAACGGGATCCGGGCGCGGCAGGCGCAGGTCCTCGAATGGATCGCGCGTGAGCGCCCGGACGTTGTCTGCCTCCAGGAAATCAAGGCCACCCCCGACCAGATTCCGACGGCGCTCTTCGAGATGGAGGGCTTCCGATGCTTCTGGCACGGCGGCAAAGGCTACTCAGGCGTCGCCATCCTGCTGAACTCGGCCAGTTGCGCCGAGCGCTCCGACTTCTCTCATCCTGCCTTCGATCACGAACAGCGCATCGTCACCACCGAGATACGCGGCGTCACCGTCGCGTCGATCTACGTACCGAACGGCGGCAAAGACTTCAAGGCAAAGATGGCGTTTCTCGACGCCATGGACGCGTTTGCACACTCGTTTCAGCAGTCGGGCCAGCCACTCATCCTGTGCGGCGACCTCAACGTGACGCTGACCGAGCGCGACGTGCATCTCAAAGAACGCAAGCCACGCGCGATCGGGCAGCTCCCGGAAGAACGGGCGTTGCTGGCGCAGATTATTTCGCGGGATCTCGTGGACGTCGGCCGGTCCCTCGACCCTGACAACGACGGGCTGTTCACCTGGTGGGCCCCGTGGCGCAGCATGCGCGAGCGCAACATCGGCTGGCGTCTCGACTACGTGCTGGCCAGTGCGGAACTCGCCAGCACCGCCGTGTCGTGTGTGGTGCAGAAGGACGTCGGCACCAGTGACCACGCTCCTGTCGTCGCCACCTTCAACCTCACCCCGTAGCAAAAATCTCTTCGGAGCCCGCGCTCCCAGCGGAGAATGCCTAGCGCACGACGTAGAGTTCGCGCTCACCCTCGCGTGCCAGGCTGCTCAGGCTCAGTTGCTTTTCTACGTAGTCAACCAGCGACGCCGACGCCCGCGTGCGGTCCATGACGACGTAGAGGATGCCGGCGTTGCGCAACGCCGCCGAGGCGTCAGTCGCTGATCGTGCCGAATCACGCGGATCGATAGCCTGCCCCGCGGACAGCAGCAGCAGCGACCGCAACACCGGCATCTCCTGATAGGACGTCACTATCGAGGGTGACGCGCGGGCGGCGAACCCCCCAACGATCGGATGGCCGTGCGTCATCTGATAAGTCAACACATGGTCGTCGAAGTCGCCGGTCACACCAAACCCGTCGCGAACGCCCACCGGCAACTCGCAGACCATCCCCGGCGGCAGCGCCTTGAGCGTCGTATACAGCGCCGGCGTCTCGATGCGCGTCAGCGGAAACGGTAACGGCACAAAGTCGATAAGAACCGCACACAGGGCGCCGGACATCCACACCTGGCGCCTCGGTGTCGACAGACGCGACAGCGCCAATGCGGACAGCATGGCGACTGACAGAAACACGACCACCATCGCGCGCCCAGGCATGCGCGCGTTCGACAGCAGCGGCATATGCGCGAGCAGGTTCTGCGGCAGCAGCAGCCCCGTATCGATCCCGGCGATGCGCAGCCACGGACCGAGCGCCCACACAAAGAAGACGGCGCCGACCCAACGCCACAACCGCGCTTCCCCTTCGCCCCGATGTTTCACCAGGGCAAACGCGATCAGCAGCATCGGCACGACGCCAAGCCATGCGCCGCCCTCCACCGTATTGATGTCCATCCGCTCATAGAGGACGCGGACCGCACTGCCAAATCGGCCGTGCCAGGGGTTGCCCATCACCAACGTCGCAAGATCGACACCTCCGGGCCCACTCCGCCACGAGCTCGCTGGTGTCACGTATTCACCGGATCGCGCCAGGGTCCACAGCCGCGTCAGGAGCGGACTGATGCCCACGGCAGCGACGCCAGCCATCACCGCGAGCTGCGGCAGGACGCCCCGCACGGGCCGACGCCCTGGTGTCTGCGTCGCGCGTCGCAGCGATGGCCGTACGTATCCCCACGCCAGCACCGCGAGCAGGATCCAGCCTGCGGCCAGCAGGTTCGTCGCGCGGGTCGCCGAGATTCTCACGCCGAGCCACTCGGCCGTGAACCCGCCGCTGACGACAACGGCCGCGATCAACGCGCCGTCGATGGCGAGCAACCCCAGAAGGAGCCGCCGGAGTGACGTCGCCGTACGGACGCGCCGCCACTCGATGGACACGAGCCGAGAGCCAACGATCACCACGAACAGCGCGCCGCAGTAGACCAGGTAGTAATAGTCGCTGAAGCCGGTGAGCACGACCATCACCCCTGCCCCCACGGATGCTGACCACGACCGGCGCTCCAGCACCCGCAACAGGAACAACGTGAAGAGTGGGAGTCCCCAGGCCGAGAGCAGGTTGACGTGTCCGAGGAGATGCGCAGACAGAAAGGGCGAGGCGGCAAAGATCGTGGCGGCGATCGTCGCCGGAAGGCGTTCGCGGCAGCGATCCCAGGCGAGCAGATAAACGGCGACGCCGTTGAGCGCCAGTGTCAGGAGCACCACGAGGTTGTGCGCAACCACAATCGGCCAGCGGGCGAACACCGCGGCGGCGAACCACGACGACAGCGCGGTGTGCGTGTGCAGGATCAGGTTGGCGCCGAACGGCGCGAAGATGCGATCGGTCTGAAAGAACGACGCACCGGACGCGAGCGCGTCGCGCATCCACCAGTCGTTCCAGAGGAAGGCCAGATTGTCGCCGGGATGGCCAGGGATGTCGGTGGCGAGGTGGCCAATCAGCGGCCAGGTAAGCGCGATCGGGAGCGCCGCGAGAAAGCACAGCGCCGGAAGGTGGCGGATCAGGGTCTGAAGGCGGTTCATCCGGTCGGCCGATTATCCGGTCATTTCCCCATTCGGAGAAATGACCGGTGACCGGATGGTCACGAGAGACCGCTAACGGGCGTCGGTGATCGCCACGTGATAGCTGCCGCTGTTGTCGGCAAGCACGTCGTCATTAACACCCAGCATCAGGGTGCCGGTGCCACGCACCTCAATCGGCGAGGTGTTGTCGCCGATGACGAACGGTGTGCCGTTGTTCCCCACCTTGCCAATCAGCACGCCTGCATACGCGTTTCGCACGGGATAGCGAGCGCCCGCCACCGTGACAGCGGGACTGCCATTGACGCCGGAACTGGCCGTCGGTGACAGCATGATGTCGCCCGAGGAGTTGAACGACAGACGCCGCGTGCGCAGGATCGGAATACCGGTCTGCGTCCACGCGACGTTGGCGGGCACCGTGATGGCATTGGCGGGAATTTCGCGCGGCGTCGTCGCCGTCGAGCCGCCACTGCTTGCCGCACTCGGTGCAGGGTTGACCCACACTTGCGCCACCTCGTTGGAGTTGATGTCGCGCGAGCCGCCACCGTTCTCGATGGTGAGGCGCAGGGGGCGGCTGCCGCCCACGTCCGTCAAACGCCCGTCAATCAACTGACCACTGCGCATGATCACGAACGGCTGCCCGGCATTGATCTTGTTCTGCGCCTCAGCCGACACCTGGCCGACCACGAACTCGACGGCTCTGACGTCGCTGGTCGGGAACGAGCGCTCCTGACCGCCGATGCGCAGCACGAAACCGCTGGCGTTCATGTCCACCAGCTCGCCGCTCGGGCGCTCGCCGTTCTTCATGGCCAAGGTGGCGACTTCCTGTGCCTGAATGGGAAGGACTGTCAGCAAACTGAACAGTCCGACACTGACTCCGATGCGTGTTTTGGTCAACATAGTGGCTCCTGAGGTCATTTCGGGTCGGGTAGTGCAACGCTGGTGCCACCCATGATGGTATTCTGGACCTGACCCCGCATGGACGATACTGCCCCCCGCAACGACGAGATGCTTCGAAACACCGAGCGCCTTGACGAGCCCATGCCCGCGGCCGAGCCGCTCATTGTGTCCTCTTCTGAGCCCGCACCGTTTGAGCCTGTGCCGGTTGAGGCTGTGCCGCTGTCCAGCATCGGCTTCGATGCGGACCTCTCAGCCACAGGCCCATCGCTCCACGGCGACCTCGTGGCCTCGACGCCTCCGTTGGTCGCGTTGCCGGCCGCCCCTGCCGCTGCGGGGCCGACGGCCTGGCAACGGCTGGGCGCGGAGATAGTGTCCGGCGTGCAGACGCTGTTCTCAGCCGCCATCTACGCCACGCTGATCGTCACCTTCGGCTTCCAGGTGGCGCGCGTTGATGGTCTCAGCATGGCGCCCACGCTCGAGGATCACGATCGATTGATCGTGAACAAGCTGGTCTACGAGCTCGGCGATCCGCGTCCAGGCGACATCGTCATGCTGTATTACCCGCTCAATCCCGAGAAGATGTTCGTCAAGCGGGTGATCGCCAAAGAGGGCGACACCGTACGCATTGTCGACGGCCGTGTGTATGTCAACGACGTCCCGCTGCACGACGACTACGTCCCCGAGGAGTTCCGCAGTCACGACGACTCCGGACCGACGGTCGTGAATCAGGGGTACTACTTCGTGATGGGCGATCATCGGAACAACAGCTCCGACAGCCGCCACTGGGGCCAGGTGCCGAAGAAGTACATCGTCGGCAAGGTCAAGGTGCGTTGGTGGCCGCTGCAGGACGCCCGGATCTTCTGAGCGCCGCGTGCTGCCGTCTTCGTGCACCGTGCTCATCGCGGCACAGGCACTGCTGCCAGCGCTGACCCATCGCCTCGGCTCGAGCGATCGGGAACTCGTCGCATTCGCTGATCACGACGCGCTACGCGCGCTCGAGTCGATCACCACCCGTCGGCCCGCCCTGGTCGCTCTTGAACGCGACTTCGCCGCGACTCCGCGGGGCGCGGCGCTCATCAACAGGATCAAGGCTGACCCGGCGCTGGTCCATTCAGAAGTGCGGATCGTGGCGCAGGACGTCGTTGCCCCCCCAGTGCCGTCAGAGGTGGTGGAAGGGGTCACCGCCGTGACGCCGCACGTTGCGATCGATCAGACAGGTACGCGGCGCGTCCCGCGCGTGGTGCTGGCCGGCCAGATCGACGCCACCATCGACGGGAACAGCGCCACACTCGTCGACCTGGCCACACTTGGCGCGCAGGTCGTGTCCAGCACGGTTCTCAAGCCGAACCAGCGCGTCCGCCTGACGCTGTCAGACGGCAAGACGACGATCCGTGCGAGCGGAACGATTGCGTGGGCACGGTTCGAGATCCCGCCGGGAAGCGGGCCGCGCTATCGGGCCGGCATCGAGTTCGTGAATCCGGATATCGCCGCCATCGACGGCTTCTGCACGATGCACCGGAAGTAGTGCCGGGTTCTGGAACCCAGCATCTATTTGAGGTGCAGTCCCGACAGCCGCGTCCCGATGATGTCGTCGCGGAGAATGGTTTCGTCGCGATCGGAGCCGGTTGAGACCAGCGCTGCCGGCACACCGGTCACCTTTTCGAGCCTGGCGACATAGCGGCGCGCGTTCTCCGGCAGGTCGTCGAAGCGACGGACGCCCTTGGTCGGCCGATCCCAGCCCGGCATCGACTCATACACCGGCTGACACGCGGCCAACTGCGCCACGTCGGACGGCATGTCGGTGATCGTGCGGGCGCCGATCCGATACGCGGTGCAGATCTCAATCTGCTCGAGGCCATCGAGCACATCGAGCTTGGTGAGCGCCAGCGCATCGAGGCCGTTGATGCGGACGCCATAGCGCACGGCCACGGCGTCGTACCACCCACAGCGACGCGGCCGCCCGGTCACGGCGCCGTACTCGTTGCCGCTGTCGCGCAAGCGCTTGCCCATGTCGTCTGACAACTCGGTCGGCAACGGTCCCTCACCGACCCTGGTCGTGTACGCCTTGACAACGCCCAACACGCCATGAATCGCGCGCGGACCAACGCCCAGCCCCGTGCAGACGCCACCGATGGTGGCGTTCGACGAGGTGACGTACGGATAGGTGCCATGGTCGATGTCGAGCAGGGTCCCCTGCGCGCCCTCGAACAGAATCGACTTCCCCGCTCTGGCGGCGTCGTGCAGCATGAGCGACACGTCGCGGACCAGCGGCTGGAGCCGCTTGCCGATCTCGAGCAGCTGGCCGAGCACGACATGCCAGTCCATCGTCGAATCGTGCACCAGCCGATTGCGCGCCAGCACGTTGTCTTTGACGTTCTGTTCGAGCGCCTTCGGATCGGCCAGATCGCCGACCCTGATGCCGCGTCGCGCAATCTTGTCTTCGTAGGCCGGACCGATCCCGCGCGACGTGGTGCCGATCTTGCGCTCGCCGCGGCGCGCTTCGGACAGCAGGTCGAGGTCGCGGTGATACGGCAGGATCAGGTGCGCCTTGTCGCTGACGAACAGGCGATTCTCGACGTTGATGCCGTTCCTGCCGAGTTCATCAACCTCCGTGAAGAAGGCCTGCGGGTCGACGACGAGTCCATTGCCAATCAGGCAGACGACTCGCGAATGAAGAATGCCGGAGGGAATCAGCCGGAGCACAAACTTCACGCCGTTGACATACACGGTGTGACCAGCGTTGTGTCCGCCCTGATACCGAGCGACAAGATCGAACCGAGGCGTGAGCAAGTCGACAATTTTGCCCTTGCCCTCATCGCCCCACTGCGCGCCGAGCACTGCGAGATTCATATGCGGGTTTAGATTCTATGCGAAAACTCCCGCACATCATGTGCCACGTGACGCACGAGCCACGTGCGCGAGGGCGATCGAGTGGGCGCGCGATCAGTCAAGAAAAAAAGAGTTTGGATTTTCGGTTGACAACGCTGGGCGCGGCTTTCTAAGGTCTACTCTTTCGGATCGACACTCATGCTGACGCCACGCACCACACTCACGCGCCGCGTGCTCGCCGCGCTCGACGCGACACCTTCCCGGATTCCGGTGCTCCTCGGCGGCTGCGGCAGCGGCCGCAGCGTGGTGATGCAGCAGTTGCGCGAGCGGATCGGGCGCACGAGCGCGCACTACGTCGATGTCGATCGCACGGCGAGCACGCCCGAACGATTTCTGCGCGCAGTAACGGCGGCGTCGCCGTTCGCCGTCGGCGACGTCGCCGCCACCGGGACGCGGGCCTCGTTTGACGCCACGCTCGCCTTCCTGACGCGCGCGCGCGCCGGCGGCGGCGAACCTGCCACGTTCCTGCTCGACGAGTTCCTCGAACTGCGGACGTTCGAGAGTTTCCCGGGGTTGCGCCGCGTGCTGCACGACCTCGTCGACGCCCTCGCCGCCAGCAGCAATCGTTTCGTGCTCAGCAGTCGCTACGCGGCGCGGACGCTGCGCCTCCTGCGCGATCGTTCGGCGCGCTTCGAAGTCATCCACGTGCCGGCGCTGACCGCGGAAGACACGCTCGACCTGCTGGGACCACCGGCCGAGTCGTCGGCAAGCGACGGCCAGGATGCCGAGTTCATCGCCCGCGCGGTGCACGCGCTCGGCGACGGGCGGCCGTCCTATGTGCAGGCGCTCGGCGCCGAACTGACCGCCACGCGCGAGCGCGGGGAACCCGGTGGCGCTGACGCGGTCAGCGCCCTGGTCGCCCTCATGGCGCCTGGCGGTGCGCTGGCAAAACTGTGCGCGTTCTCGTACGAACTACGCCTGCACCGGGCCCGTGGCTACGGCGCCCTCAAGGCGATTCTCGAGATTCTGGCGGAAGAAGAGGGACTGACCCTCACCGAGATTTCGCTGCGCCTGCAGCGCACGCCTGGCTCCACCAAAGACTACCTGTCGTGGCTCGAGGACGTCGACCTGGTGACCGCCGCGCAGAAGCGCTATCGCTACGTCGATCCGTTGCTTCGCGTCTGGGTGCGCTTGCACTGTCGCGTCAATGCCGCGTCCGAAGAAGAGCTGGTCCGTGACGTGCACCGCTACGCCATGCCGCGGCTGCCGAGCCCGTCAGAGCCCGTGCGGCCGCCGGCGCCTGAGCCAGAACCGGAGCCGGCGCTCGTCATGGCAGCGGCCGGTCCCGCCCCCGATGACGAACGGAAGGAATGGGGCATCATCGAGATCGACTGACGCAGACCGCGCGCTAGCCGCGCAGTTTCTCGAGCGTCAGTCTCGCTGCCTCCTGCTCCGCTTCCTTCTTGCTCGGGCCGATCGCTTCGGCCATCACCGTCCCCCGCACCACGACCTCCACCTGAAACTGCTTCCGGTGATCGGGCCCGAGTGCACCGGCCAGCCGGTATTCCGGCAAGCCTTCATCGCGCGACTGCAGATGCTCCTGCAGCGCCGACTTGTGGTCCTGCCCCGTCATGCTGCCGTCGCGGACCTCGGC